>JBEBWR010000001.1:0-50366 GCA_040392045.1 Chthoniobacter flavus
AGTCGGCGTAGAAGGAGCTATCGGGGCGGATAATGACCCGCTGGCGGAGATCCTCGCGGATACCGAGGAGCCGGAAGGTGACGTAGCGCGGGGCCTTGCTGTAGGCGATGGACTCGACCTCGAAGTGCCCGGGGTTGATCCAGCGGACGCGGCCATTGCCGCAGGGGAAATCAGTAGTGACGATCATGGAAGAGGATGACTCAAGGTTGGGCTTGCTTGCCGTACTGCTCCAGGATGATGGGCAGGTAGGTGGCTCGGTGGGCGATGCTGGCGGACTCCCGATAGCTGGGGCTGCCCGCCGGGGGGAGCTGCTCCAAGATGATGTGCTGGAGGGTTTCGTAATCGGCGGTGGCCGGAGAGAAATTGTGCGGTGGGATGAAACCCGCGAAGCCCTGCCGGATCTGGGCTTCGTCCGGCAGATCAGTGACGCCATTCAGGCGCAGATACGCATGGAGATAGGCCACACCTTCGGAGGTGACGTATTTTACCTGACCGAGCGAATGTGCACGGGCGCTTTCTTCCATAGCCTTCAGATAGGCGGGGTCGTCCGTGGCCTGATGAAAGAGCTCAAGCGTCCACATCCCGTCGGTGATCCGTCGGAAGTTCCCGCTGTAGATGGCGTTGATCCCGGAGAGCGCGGGGTTCTTGTTCCGCTCGGTGAAGTACGCCGCCGAGGCTTCCAGCAGCCGGTGCGCTTCGGTGAGCGCCTTGGGGTCGAGGGTTTCCCGGTAGTGCATGATCCAGGCTTGCGCGGGGAACACGGAGTGATTGGGAGCGTGGCGGGAGGCAAAGCCGCGCAGGCCGACAAGGGCATCGCGCAGGCGCCCGTCACCGGTGAGCCACTGCGTGAGGTAGATTCCGGCGTTGGGCGAGTACTGCCCCTGTACGTCGCCGCTCCAGTGATCGCGGTTCCGGCGATGGAACCCGCCCTGCTTGCCCTGATCTTCGGAGAAGAGGGAGCCGTGGAAAGCATCCACGTCGGCGATGTGCTCGGCGTTATCCACGCCGGCGAGGATCAGCGCGCGGTCATTGAGGAGGATGCCCGTCTGGATGAACCCGGTGGAGATGGTCCCGCTGGCATTGCGCCAGCCGTAGCGTCCGTTTAGCGCCCAGTGACCGGCGTGGAGGCCGCGTTTAGGGGCGTCCCCCTTGGCGAAGTTCGTGCGGATATCCCCGAAATTCGCCCAACCTGTCCAGCGCCAATGATCGCGCGAGGAGCGGAGGAAGTGGAGATTCGCCTGCATCCCGCTCATCATCTCGGGATTCGCCCTGATGGCGGCGAGGCGGAAGGGGCCAAGCGCACGGGAGTGGCAAAGCTCCACCGCATTGGCAAACCAGAGGGTATCCCGGGCGGCTTCATGGCGGGCCAGCGCATACGCTTCCCCTGCGTCGTTGCTCAGGGCGAGGCTGGCGTAGAGCGTGCGCGAGACACCGCGTCCGTTCCATTTGAAATCGACGCCGCTCGTTCCATAATCGTTGCGCGATGTGCTTCGGCGCAGGTCGAGCGCGCGCCCGGAGCGGTCGCTCCAGCTCGCGATCTCCACGCGGTTGCCCTCGGCGAACAGATGATTCGGCCCCAAGCGGGAGAAGTTGTAAATCCCTACGGCGAGATTCGGGCCGTCCGGGGAAAGCGCCACAAGGCCGTCGCGCTCTGCGGAAGGTGCGTCGGAAGCCTTGCCGTTGACCGCGCCGGTGCCCCGGTGGTCATTTTCCACGAGCAGTTGCGGCGATGCTTCGCTTCCGGGCAGCGCAAAGCTGCTCCATGCCTTTTCGCCCTGCACGCTCCACTTCGCGGAAGCAAGCGCATACTGAGTGACATCCCACTGCGCGATCCAAGTCATCTCCGTGCGGATCAGCGAAAGCTCATGGTAGAGCTTTACGCGCAACTGCCACTCCAGCCCGTTCCCCGGTGTGGCCATGCCTCCGTCGCCCTGAAAGCAGACGACGCTATAGACCCGGTTCTCCTCCTCTATCTTCTGCTCGCGAACGCGCAGCTTGAGCGGGATGGGCTTTGGCGCGTCGGCAAGCGACTCCAGCGGCATCGACCATGCGTACTGTCCTTCGCGGTCGAGCCAGTCCGGATCGGTTGGCGGCTCGGATTTCTCCTTGCTGATCTTCATTAGCGAAGCTTCGGAGACGAGCGTAAAGCTTTTCCCCGAGGCGGCATCGGTCCAGCGGATCGTGCCGTCCGGTAAAGCGGTGATGCGGGATTTGGGCGATGCCGTGGGGGCTGTCGCTTTGTCGCTTACGTGGAGCGGCAGGGATGCTCCCGCCTTTACGCCGCCCCGGACCGTTCCCTCCACGCGGAGCCATTGCACACTTCCGTCCGGCCAATAGCTGGCGGCAGAGCCGACTGCGGAGACTTTTCCGGATTGATCCTCCAACGACACCATTGGCGTTGGGAGCCGGAGATCGCCGCGTTTCAGCGGAATGCCCTGATAGAACGCCAAGGGGTACTCCATCGTAGTTGCCGGATGGAGGGCAAGCATTTCACCCGGGACTTCATCGATGGGCTGGCTTTCGTGGGAAGCGTTATCACCGGAGACGCTTTCGGTGGGAACGCTCTTGCCGGAAGCACGTTCGTCGGGAGCGCTTTCGCTGGAAGTGTGTTCGCTGGGGACGCGCTGGACATTGCATCCAGCCATAAGAAGGAGAGGGATCAGGTAAAGAGATCGAATCATAGAGGGAAGGGGCAGCGGGTTATTGCTTCCACCGGCGCACCCGTTCGCGCGCCCATTCCGGAGCGTCGCCAAAAGTGCCCAGTTTCATGCGTTCAAAGGCGGTCAGAAAATAGTGCCAATGCGCGGGGGCGAAGAAATAGTGATGCCAACGGGATATCCCTGCGGCGGGATCTTGCCGGTAGACTTCCAGCGCGCCTTGAAGCTGCGCGAAGTACGCCGCCGCTCCTTCGGCCCGCTCTCCGGTCGGGGAAATCCAGAGCGCGTCGTCGATAAAGGCATTCCAGAGCGATGCCACTTTTTCGGGCGATTGCAGGTCGTCGGAGAGCTGCCGCAGATCGTAGAGGAATGCCTCGCGCTCTGTCCCCTGCATGGCAAAGACTCCGTGCTCTGTGGCGCGATAAGGCGTAAGGCTCACTTCCTTCACCGTGCCATCGGCGATGGTCAGATGTGCCAGATAGCCGCTGCTGCGGTAAGTGGGAGGGTCCGGACGACGGAAGACGAAGTTTCCCAGGCTGTAGGCAATCGGTACGCCCCGATAAATCTCTACAGCTTGAGGGACGTGCGGATGGTGGGCGAGCACGGCGTCCGCTCCGGCATCGGCGATCCGCCGCAATCCCTCCACGACATAAGGCGGGGGCATGGCGGCGATCTCCCGGCCCCCGTGGAAAATGGCGATCACGAGATGGCCCGCCGCTTTCAGTGCGCGGACCTGCGCCTCCTGAGTTTCCGGCGTATAGACATTCACTCCGGGACCGCCTTGCAGCGATGCGCAGGCTTCGCCTTCTCCAAAATTGACAATGGCCAGGCTGCCTCCCGCTGCTTCGCACGGGATGATGAGCGGCTGCGCCGCCGCCGCGCCGTTCATTCCTGCGCCGACCGTCGCGATCCCGGCTTTGCAAAGCACCTCCAGCGTGTACTCCAGGCTCTCGGGGCCGAAGTCCATCGCGTGATTGTTCGCCAGCGTCGCTACATGGGCCGGCATCGCCTTTAGTGCGGGAATCGCGATTGACTCCGCTCCCTTGATGCACGGCCCAGGCTTGGAAAGCGGCGCTCCTTTCTCGCCGATCACGCACTCAACATTGACGATATTGAGGTCGCTTGCCTGAAAGAGTGGCAGCAGATCGCCATAGACCACCGCCGGGTCGCGCCGCATCAACTCTTCGTACGTCCAGACAGGAGCCCAGTCGCCCGTCACGGTGACACGGAAACCGCTGTCGGAGAAGGCAGGTGAATGGAACCAGTTCATAAAAGAAAACCGACGTTATTTTTTCGTGCCCCAGAAAGGACGGGTTCTCGGACTGCTTGCCGCTTGTGATGCCGAAGGATTGGTGGGACCGACAAGCTCTGCTTCAGCCCGCGCCCGGCTGATGACTTCGCCGTGGCCATCAAGAAAAATGACATTGATGTGGTCATCGTGAATAAAGGGCGTTCTCCATCCCGAGTCGCTGTCGTCGCCCTTCGCCGCCGCCAGCCGGTCGGGAGCCTGAAAGGCGCTGTAGCGGTAGCCTTTGGCTCCCAGCGCCTCGTCGTTGAGCGCGGTGCCGTCCATGAAGAAGGCCTGCTGGGAGGGCTGCTCCATGCCTGAGGTCCGGACGGGAACGCCGCGGTTGAATACCTGCGTGGTCCAGTTGTCGTCGCCGTGGTCGCCTCCCGTCGCATATTGATTGATCGAGTAAGTGCGGTGCCACTCCGCTTTGTTGGCGGCGAAGCGGCTCTTCTGGATGGCGGGGCAGGTCAGCACGCTATCCACCTTCTGATTGGGCGTGGAGAGTCCCAAGTACGGCAGGATGCTCTGCGGCGGGTCCGTGGTGTAGGTCCAGCGCGCGCGATCAGGCAGCCTCCCGCTGTTGTCCGCTGCGAACATGAAGCCTGCGTTGGCGATCTGCCGGAGGTTGTTCTGGCACTTCGCCGCATCCGAACGTCCCCGGAGCCTGCCTGCTGCGGGAAAGAGCAGCGCGGCAAGCGCGGCGATCAGCCCGATGGCGATCAGGACCTCAGGCAGGGTGAAGCCGCGCGATCGCTCTGCATGGAAGCTCCGGGGGGGCATGGCGCTAGGATTTCCGGCCGAGCCGGTTCTTGAACAGCGGGATCATCAGTAATCCGCCGATTCCCAGAAGGGCAACGCTCGGCTCGGGGATAGCGATCACACCCGCGGCAAGGTTATCGATCTGGGCGTCGCTCCGGAAGTTCGTGTAGCGCCAGTACTGGAAATGGTCACGAACGTTCCGCTCGTCGGTCAGCCAGCTCATCTCAAACGAGGTTACTGTCCCTCCATTGAACGTCACGAGGGTGAAGTCCGTCTGTCCGTCGGTAAGATTCCGAACGTAAAGCGAAGCAAGGGACTTGGAAATGTCTGTTTCGTTGATGGTAATCACCAACGAGACTTCCCACCATTTGCTGTGCGTGGCAGACATATCGGAGCTGATCCATGTACCTGCCACTCCTTCGGTTGGATCATAAAAGGCAAATGCGGCTCCGGCTACATCCATCACGCCGAATCCTGCCATCTTGGAGGTCGTGCCTCCGCCCGCGTTGGTATTGTCAATGAGGATGCGCGCACCGCTCGTACTGCTATTGGTGCGGTAAATCTGCGCGGAGAAATAGAGCACGTTGTCCGACGCGGTGAAGGGATTCACCTGCTGGGAACTAAAGCCGGATTCCCGACCGCTAATGACCTGAAGAGCGATGTCACTGGCATTTCCTTGAGATACAAGCGGCGCCCGCCCGGCGACATTGGCGCTTCCTGTCCACGCAGCCCAATGTTCCGTGCCAACCGTCGGCGATGCCCCGATGGCGAGATTTTCAAAATCGATCACCGAGCGCTGTTCGTAGCTCTCCGCAATGGTCGAGGCGTGGGATATCGATACCGCAGCGGTCGCGAAAAGCGCGGAGAGAACCAACTGCTTGAGGGTGGGGGTATTTGCTTTTCTCATAAGATGGATTCTTCTGATCATGGTGTGAGTGCGTTCGCGCCCGTCTTTGCCTTCCGGAGATAGCTGCCGCACGACTTGCGAACGATCAGTTCGCCGGGGAGGACGTTGAGGATGTCGGGAGTGGGCGTGCCGCTGCGGATCGCCTCCAGAAGCACGCCCAGTCCGTGATCCACGATGGCTTTCACGGGGTGGGCTACAGTGGTCAGCGGCAGCGAACCGTAGCGGCTGACCGGGTCGTTCTCAAATCCCGTAATGGCCAGCTCCTCCGGCACGCGGACATCCGCGTCGGTGCAGGCGGCCAAAGCTCCCATGGCCCAGCTGTCATTCGAGCAGAGGACCACTTCGGGGAGAACGGGGCGCTGGAGAATGGCGCGCATCCCATGATACCCCGGGGCGTAAGTGGTGCGCTCCGCAGTCTGCTCGGCGTCGGCCTTCGGGGGGATGATTTCGTGGTGGACGATCTCCATGTCGCCATGAATCTTCTCTTCACCGGAAAACTCCGAGATGGCGCGCTGGAACCCGGCGCGGGCGTTGGCGCTATGCCATGAGAGCTGGTTTTTGCGTACGGTGGAATCCCGGCTCAGCATCAGGGTCAGCTTGCGGTAGCCCGCGTTGAGGAGGTGGGTGGTCAGAAGGTGAAAGCCCTTTTCCTTATCCGAGAGGTAGCGCGTGATGCCCGGAAGCCCGCAGCCGAGGCCGACGACGGGGATCTTCGCATCCAGCAGCATCCGGAGATGGCTGATGGTAAAGGCGGGAGGCGGATGCACCAGCGCGACGCCCTCGACCTGCATCTGGATCATGCGCGAGCAGACGGCCCGACCGTGATCGGCGAACCAGAGGGCGTTATCCACCACCGGCTGGTAGCCTTCCTTGAGGATGCGGCAGACGGCCTGCTCCACTTTCACGTGGGGAAGCTGTTCATAGCCGCCGAAATTGATCACTCCGATCATCCCGGAGCGCCCCTTGGACATGATCTGGGCGAAACGGTTCGGGACGTAGCCGAGCTCTTCCGCCGCGCCCAGAATGCGCTCCCGCAGCTCGGGCGAAATACGGGAAGAGGGCGAGTTGCTCAACACCGAGGCCACTGCCGAACGGGAGATGCCGAGGTGTCGGGCGATTTCAGTCTGGGTAATGCGAGCCATGGGGGAGAAAACCGGGGAGGAGAAGTGCTAACACGGGTCATCATTGCTAACGCGTGTCATCTTGTCAACGGGAAAAACTCGTCCGAAGATTCGACCTTTGCGGCGCATTGCGGTACGCTTCTAAGAAACGAAGGTTCCCCCGCGTTACTCCTTTATACGATGAAAACTTCCTTTTCTCTTTCCGTGACGGTTGCCGGTGCTTTGCTCGGGCTGACGGGATCGCTCTTCGCGCAGCCAGCGCTGACGATCTATAATCAGGACTTCGCCGTGGTGCGCGACGAACTCCCGCTGGAGCTGAAGGCGGGCGCGCAGACGGTGGTCTACGATAGCGCGACGGCGACGCTGGAGCCGGATTCGGTGATTCTGCGCGATCCGGGCGGGAAGGTCTCGCTGCAAATTCTGGAGCAGAGCTACCGGAATGACCCGGTGACGCAGGAGTACCTGCTTTCGTTCTTTGAGGGGCAGGAACTCGACTTTCTTAATACGAACGCGGACGGGACCTTCCGTGTAGTGAAAGGCAAGGTGATCCGCAGCGGCTTCCAGCAGCGCGTCCAGAGGCAGCGCACACCGTATGGGACGCAGATGGTGCAGACGGTCGACTCCCCTATCATCGAGGTGGAGGGTAAACTGCGTTTCGCGCTCCCGGGGCAGCCGCTCTTTCCGTCGCTCGGGAACGACGCGATCCTCCGTCCCCGGCTGGAGTGGAAGCTCAATGCCAGCGTCGCAGGGAAGGTGGGCGCCGAGGTGGCCTATCTTACGACCGGAATGAGCTGGGAGGCGGACTACAATGTGGTCGCGCCGGAAAAGGGCGATACGGTGGACATCATCGGCTGGGTGACGATGGAGAACCGCTCGGGGAAGGTCTTTACCGATGCCGCGGTAAAGCTGATGGCGGGAGATGTGAACAAGGTGCAGGAGGGAGCAGCGCCCTATGATGCCAGAAGGATGATGAGAGCGCCGGGCGCCGTTAGTGCTCCGGTGGTGACGGAAAAGGCCTTTGACGAGTACCACCTCTACACGCTGCAAAACCCCGTGACATTGCGGGATGGCGAAACGAAACAGGTGGAGTTCGTCCGCGCTACCGGGGTGAAGGCAAAGCGGCTCTATATCTACGACGGTGTGAAGGCGGACTGGAGCGTCTGGCGGAATCGCCTCGTGGGCGATGACCAGAATTTCGGCTCGGAGTACGACACAAAGGTGGCCGTGGTCCGGGAGTTTGAGAACACCAAGGAGAACGGGCTGGGCCTGCCGCTGCCGAAGGGGAAGCTGCGCTTTTATCTACAGGACGGTGACCGTCGGCTGGAGTTCACCGGCGAGAATGAGATCGACCACACGCCGCGCAATGAAACCATCCGCGTGGTCACCGGCAACGCTTTTGATATCGTAGGCGAGCGACGCCGCGTGGACTGGCAGATCGACACGAGCCGCAAGACAGCGACGGAAAAGATCGAAGTGAAGGTACGGAACCGGAAGGACGAGCCCGTCGAGGTGACCGTAAAGGAACACGTCGCCCGCTGGATGAACTGGGAGATCACCGAAAAATCCGCGCCATTCGAGAAAAAGAACGCGCAGGAGGTGGAATTCAAGCTCCCGCTGAAACCGGATGAAGAGGGCGTGGTGACCTACACCGTCCGCTACACCTGGTAGCCGATGCGTGCTTTCGCTCCTCTCCTGCTCGGGCTGTCGGGGTCGCTCTTCGCGCAGCCCGCGCTGACGATCTATAACGCCGACTTCGCCGTGGTGCGTGACGAGATTCCGCTCAATCTGAAGGCGGGAACGCAGACGGTGGTGTACGATCGCGCAACCGCCACGCTGGAACCCGAGTCGGTAATCCTGCGCGATCCGAGCGGGAAGCGGTCGCTGCAAATTCTGGAGCAGAGCTATCGGAATGATTCCGCGACGGAGGACTACCTGCTGTCGTTCTTTGAGGGGAAGGAGCTGGAGTTTCTCGTCACGGCTGCGGACGGGACGGCCCGCATCGTAAAAGGAAAAGTCATCCGCGGCGGAGGACAAACGATGGTTGGGACCGAAGCGCCGATCATAGAGGTGGAGGGGAAGCCGCGCTTTTCATTGCCGGGGCAGCCGCTCTTTCCGTCGCTAGGCAACGACACGATTCTCCGCCCCCGATTGGAGTGGAGGCTGGATGCGATTGCCGCAGGGAAGGTGAATGCGGAGGTAGCCTATCTTACCACCGGGATGAACTGGGAGGCAGACTACAACGTGGTCGCGCCGGAGAAAAGCGATACGGTGGATATCATCGGCTGGATAACGATGGAGAACCGCTCGGGGAGGAGCTTTACGGATGCCGCGATAAAGCTGATGGCGGGGGAGGTCAACAAGGTGGAGGACTCCATGATCACAGCAATCCGCGAGTTCAAGATGCCTTGGGGGGTGGGCGGAGAATCTGCTGCCCCGGTGGTCACAGAAAAAGCCTTTGATGAATACCATCTCTATACGCTGCAAAACCCCGTGACGCTGCGGGATGGCGAGACGAAACAGGTGGAGTTTGTCCGAGCGACAGGGGTCAAGGCCAAGCGGCTCTATATCTATGACGGCGTAAAGGCCGACTGGAGCGTCTGGCGGAATCGCTTCATTGGCGCCGACCAGAATTTCGGCTCGGAGTACGATACCAAGGTGGCCGTGGTCCGCGAGTTTGAAAATACCAAGGAGAACGGCCTTGGTCTGCCGCTGCCGAAGGGGAAGCTGCGCTTTTATCTACAGGACGGTGACCGTCGGCTGGAGTTCACCGGCGAGAACGAGATTGACCACACGCCGCGCAAGGAGACCGTGCGCGCGGTGACAGGCAATGCCTTCGATATCGTGGGCGAGCGCCGCCGTGTGGACTGGCAGATCGACACGAGTCGCAAGACGGCGATGGAGAAAATCGAAGTGAAGGTAAGGAACCGGAAGGACGAGCCCGTCGAGGTGACCGTAAAGGAACACGTCGCCCGCTGGATGAACTGGGAGATCACCGAAAAATCCGCGCCATTCGAGAAAAAGAACGCGCAGGAGGTGGAATTCAAGCTCCCGCTGAAACCGGATGAAGAGGGCGTGGTGACCTACACCGTCCGCTACACGTGGTAGACCTCAGCGGTTGAGATGCGCCTGAACGGCGTCCTCAAAGGCTTTCACCGCGTCAGGCCCGACGGTATGCGCCGAGTTCGGCTCCTGAACGATCTGCTTTTCCCCGCCGAGGACGTTGTAAGCCGCGTAAACGCTGGAGGGCGCGCAGACGGTGTCCAAAAAGCCGACGGAGACAATGCCCGGCGCTTTGACACGCGGAGCGAAGCTGGCCATGTCGTAATACTTTACCACATCGCGTACGATGGTTCGCTGGGCGCTGCTCTTCGGCAGCAGCCCGCTCGGCCAGCCGGGCGTGCGTCCGGCGAGGTCGGCACTCAGGTCGCACAGCGCGGGGACCCCGGCGGCGTAGAAGGTCACGCGCGAATCAAGCGCGGCGGCGGCGATGGCCTGCGCGCCGCCCTGACTGTAGCCATAGGCGATGATCGTGCGTCCGTCCCACTCGGGTTGCGCCGTGAGGAAATCAATGGCGCGGATCAGGCGGAGAAAGACGCTGTTGAAGTAATAGCTGTCGCGGGAGTCGCTGCCCTGATGGGGGTAACGGTCCAGCTCTCCCTTGGAGAGTTCCTGATAGAAGGCTTTCGGCTGACCGTTTGGGATGCCGTAGGCGTTGATGTCAAACGCGAGCATGTTCTTGCCTGCCCATGCGGCGGCGCGATCCTTGCTGGCTTCCCGTACTCCTGCCGATTGCAGCAGCAGAATGGCTGGCAGGCTCTTTTCCGCCGCGCCGTCCGGACGCGCGTAGTAGCCCGTTACCGGCTTGCCGCCGAAGCAGTCGACCGTGACGTCAAAAAGCGCGATTTTCGCGTCCTTGGACTTCACCGGCGCCAGCTTCGCCTCCATCGGCACGGAGGTCAGGGCCTCCTTCTGGGCGGTCCAGTAGTCGTCAAAATCGTCCGGTGCGGGGGCCCCCGGCTTGAGCTGCTCCGGGGCGACCGCCGCCACGATGGCCGCTTTCTCTTTCTGCGGGCGCGAGAGGCGTGTATCCGGATTGGTCTCCGCCGTGAACGTGATAAATCCCGGCTCGTTCGCGGTGATCGTCACCGTCGTCTCGCCGCCTTTAAGCCGCACGCCCTCTTTTTTGATCTCCGTGGTCCCGTTGAGCACCGCCTTCCACTCCAGCCGCCCGTGGCGCGTGGCGGGTTCCGCCGTGGTAATCGTAAACATGATTTCCTCGCCCGGTTCGTAGACCGCGCCTTCGCGGTCGAGCGTGATGGCGGGCGGTTCGGCCCATCCCGGGACAGCGGGGAGAGCCATCAGAGCGGCACAAAGCGGAGCAAACAAAAGGCGAGACATAAGCAAAAATCGGTTGGCCGGGAAACTATGCCTCCTCCCTGCCCTTTTGGGGAATCCCAAAATTCGCTCCTCGCTTTCAGCATTGCCGTTCCCTTCTGCGCACGGCAATATGTCCGGAAGTACCTATGAGCACCGACGTAATCTGGGGCATCGACCTCGGGGGGACCAAAATCGAAGCCGCCATCATCGACCGCGCCGACCCGTCGCGCGCCCTTTGGCGCGAACGCATCGCCACCGAGGCCGCGCAGGGGTACTCCCATATCATCGGCCAGATCGCCCGGCTCATCTCCCTGCTCGAAAGCCAGAGCGGCCTCAAGCGTCCCCCTCGGATCGGCATCGGTACTCCCGGTAATAGCAACCCGGCGGATGGTCTGCTCTATCACGCGAACTCCCAGTGCCTCAACGGCCACCCCTTTCAGGCCGACCTCGCCGCCGCGCTCGGGATCGACATTGTCATGGCCAACGACGCGAACTGCTTCGCCCTTGCGGAAGCCCGCTACGGCGTGGGGAAAGCCTATCAAACCGTCATGGGCCTCATCATCGGGACCGGTGCCGGCGGCGGTCTCGTCGTCAACGGAGAGATCGTCAACGGTCGCCACGGCATCGCGGGGGAATGGGGACAGATCGTCCTTGATCCCGGCCCCGAGGCTCCTCTCTCCGCCTACGGTACGCGCGGTACCATTGAGTCATTCATCGCCGGACCGTCTCTGGAGAACTGCTACGAGCGCCTCACCGGCCAGCGCCGTCCCCTGCGGGAGATTGTCGCTCTTGCCGAAGCCGGGAGCGATCCCGCGGCCTCCGCCACCATGGAGCAGCTCGTCGAGCGCTTTGCGCAGGGCGTCTCCATCCTCATCAACCTTTTCGATCCCCACGCCATCGTCATCGGTGGCGGCGTCTCCAACCTCGACATTCTTTATACCCCGCGAGTCCGCGAAAAGCTGCAAACCCACGTCTTCCAGCAGGACTTCACCACCCCGCTCCTTCGGGCCGAGTTGGGTGATAGCGCCGGAGTCTTCGGCGCAGCGATGCTCGTCGGGTAAAAAAGAAGTGGCAATTTCCTCCGCATGAGCGAATAGGGGGAGGACAAATTTATGAAAGCACTAAAATGTTTCCTTCAAACCCGGGAAGACTGGGGTCTGCTCGTTCTCCGTTTGGGCGTTGCCACCGCGATTTTTCCTCACGGTGCCCAAAAAGCGCTCGGCTGGTGGGGAGGCAACGGGTTTGCCAAAACATTGGAAGGCTTTTCCGCGAACATGGGCATCCCGCCTTTTATCGGAGCCCTCGCCGTCGCTGCTGAATTCCTCGCTCCGATGGGGCTCGTCCTCGGCCTGCTGACGCGGCTTTCCGCCCTCGGGATTGCGATTACCATGTGCGTAGCCGTCTCGGTTCACGCTTCCAACGGCTTCTTCGCCGGGAACGGCGGCTTCGAATACCCGCTCACCATCGCCTTCGCGGCGATCGCCCTCGTCCTGAGCGGCGGCGGAAAATGGGCTGCCGACAACCTGCTGGCCAGGAAGCTCTAAGGCGGCGCCCCGCGGCTTCCGCCGGGCTACCCCAAAGGCCAAACCGACATCTCCGGGGAAATAGCTTGCGTCCGCCTTTCTCCGGCAGATAGTAGATGCGCTCTTGAAGCGCCTCCCGATACGTCCCTGTAGTTCAACGGATAGAACAAGGGTTTCCTAAACCTTAAATCCGGGTTCGATTCCCGGCGGGGACATGGCTCTGAGATTCAAGTAAATCGTTGGATTTCACTGGATCACACGTCTGAACCGCCCTGGATTTATACGCCAATTATACGCCGGATTTGGGCGTTTCTTAATGGCGAAGGCGCATTTGACTGGCACGAACCGATCACCCCGTTTGTGTCAGGCCGGGACTTCTACCTCCCCTTCTTCAGACAAAAAAGAGCTTGATTAACACGAATTAATTGATTGAAATTGCCTCATTGCGCGGGAATAGCGTCGGCCAGCGTTCTCTTTCGGAGGCTGAGCGGGGCGGATTCCCTCCTGAAACTCTCCCTACCACATCCCCCGCTTATGAAAACATCGCTACTACGTCTTCTGGCATTTGCTCCCGTTGCCGCCTTGTGCCTGCCGCTGCACGCGGCGGACTACAATTTCGTCAAAGGAAACGGCAGCAAGTTTCTGTGGGATCAGAATGGCCTATGGGTGGACAGCAGCGGCACCCCCTACGCGGACGGCATCCATCCCGGCGCTGGCAGTAGCGTGATGGGTAACTATAACGGAGACGGCATCGGCGTCCCTAGTCTCTATCTGAATGGAGACCGAACGATCCGTACGCTCATCGGCGACAAGATTTCCGCTACCAACCAGACCAGCACCCGAATTTACAGCGGCCACTCCACAGCGGTAAATAGCGGCGCGGCCAACACTCTGACTCTCACAGAGTCCCTTGATATCCGGGCAGGGATCTACAACTTCTGGAGCGGTATCGGTACCAGCGGCACTCCGGTGGTGTCTGCCCTGAAGATCAATACCCCGGTCTTCCGTCTGGGCACTGCGGAGTATACGAATACCACGGATAACATCATGGTTGCCCGTGCGCAGTTTGGCTCTTCGTCGGCAAACTCCAGCTACGTCAGCTTTACCTCGCAGGAAACGTACTTCTCCGGAGTCGCCTCGCGGATTGAAGTAGGCGCTGGAACTACCGCCGCCAATACTTCCATTAGCCTCGGGCATGTCACCTTTGATATAAACCCCGCGAGCGTAAGTACCAGCGGGATCGAGACGAGTACCGGTACGCCCACGATCATCGTCGCCAGCCTTCACCGTACGACAGAGGGTGGCGTCGTGCGTATCATTGGAAATGGCACGCTGGTGATTGACCCCGATTCCTCCACATCGGTGGTAACCGGTGTGCGCGACTATTCCGGCAGAATCGGCGATGGCATGCGCGTAGAGAAGAAAGGCGACTCCCTTCAGGTTCTCTCGGCGGCGAATGATTACACAGGCGGTACGGCTATTAATGGCGGCATACTCGCAGTGCAGAACACCACCGGCTCCGGCCTTGGCACCGGTGCGGTTACCATCGCCGATGGCGGCATCCTTGCTGGCGGCGGCCGGGTGGCGCTGGGCACCGGGAACACCATTGTCGTGGAAAGCGGCGGCGCGATTGCCCCCGGCGAGGCAAACCGGCTTGACGACGACGCTCCGCTCGCATACGAGAACCTGACCATCGTTAATACCGGGCTTCAGTTTGAGAACGGTGCGGCGCTCCACCTCCGGGTGGGTCTGGATGGCTCGGCAGACCGGATTGACCTGACTAGCTATACATCCGGGCAACTCCTCTTCGGCATTGAGGGGCTTGCAGTCGACATTACTGGAGACCTCGCCGAAGGGCAGACTTATACACTGTTTACCTTTACCAACAGCAGCGGCTCGGAGGTCGCCAGCGGTCTGACGGAAGGGCTTTTCGCCAATACCGGCTTTGACGGGTTTAGCGCTACGTTCCATTACGATGACGCCCTCTACGGCGGGACGGGCGTCATCAGCATGACAGTAGTCGCTATCCCCGAGCCGGGGACAGCGCTCCTGCTGCTCCCCATCCTGGGTGGATGGGTCTGCTGCCGGTTCCGCTCGAAGCGCCCTCGCGTTCTCTAAGGCCAATTGAGGTTACAAAGGCTTCCTCTTTGCCTTTTCCCTTCCCCTCTGCGATCCTCTTCAATCCAAGAAATATCTTAATGTCATTCAAGCCTCCAGCTACGGGTACGACTCAGCGGGATATTGCTCAGGCGCTAGCCCTGTCGCGTTCGACCGTAGCGTTTGCGCTGAATCCCAAGCATCAACACAAGCTTCCACCGGGAACCGTGCGGCTTGTTCGGGAGAAGGCGGAAGAGCTGAACTACCATCCCCGGCGGGAAGCGCAGATTCTTCGGGAAGGGCGCAGCCACTCCATCGGCGTGGTCTTTCGTACCCCGATCTACCATGCCCAGCACGAAGGGGCATCGCTCCTCGCGCAGGAGGCCCTGGCGAGAGGCTATCAGCCCACGGCGATTGATCTGCAATGGTTTAATCGCGATGTGGACGCGGCCCGCCGACATCTCCTTGATAGCTCACCGGATGGTGCGATCCTCAATAACCTTCGCGATGAAGAAGCCAAGGCATGGGAGCAGTTTCTCCGACAGCGGAATATTCCTCTCGTAAGCATCGGGGAAGTGATCGAAGGCGAAAGCGACTCCACGATCATCGGAGCAGATCGGACGAGAGCCTTTCGGGAGTTGACCCGACATCACCTCGACTGCGGCAGTCGGAATGTCGCGCTGATCCTTCCGCATCGGATGGAGTCGGGGGTACGGCTGCTGCCGCCGCGCCCGCTGCTTCTCCAGCGTCTTGCGGGGTTTCGCGAAGCGATCGAAGCCGCAGGAGGCACGGTGGAAGCCGATAAAGAGGTCAGCCGGATTTTTCAACTGGCCCCACCGCAAAAGCGCACGAATAAGCAGGCGATTCGCGGCACGGTCCTCTACCTCTGCCTTGACGACAACGAAGCCGGTAATGTTTTCAAGGTCGGCTACGACTACGTGATGAAGGCCCACCGCTCAGGAGAGCTTCCGGAGTCGCTCATCTGTTCCAATGACGATATCGCGGGTGGAGCGATTACAGCGGCGATTGAGCTGGAGATCCCTATACCGGGTCGTCTGAAGATTTCCGGAGCGGACGACGCCTCTTTCTCTGCCTACTGCGGCGTGCCGATTACGACCGTGCGTCCGCCCACCCGGCAGATGGTACAGATGGCTATCGACGAGCTTATGGCCCGCATGGAACAGCGCCATGCTGCGCCAGCGCCCTGCCAGATCGTGATGCCTTATGAATTGGTCGTGCGAAGGTCCACCTGCCATCCTGCGGCCAACCGTGGCAAAAAGGCAGCTCCCGTATCGGCTTAAAAATACCATGCGCCGCACACCCGTTCCGGGAGAGGTGCGTTGCAAGCGCTTCTCCGCAGGCTACGAAAGGCGGGTTCTCAATTTTAGATCATGACCATCAAACATATTACCTTTGGACTGGCAGCGCTCGCGCTTGCTTCCATCGCTTCGAGTGCCGCTGATTTCGGATTCCAGCTAGGCAATCAGGCAAAGATCACTTGGACGGAGGATGGGTTCTGGCAGAGTCGCGAGGGCGTTACCTATCCCGCCGGGCAGTATCCCGGCCCGGAAGATACCCTGTTTGCTTTGGACTACGACGAGGGGCAGGGAGAAGGCATTCCGAACTTTTATCTCGATGGTGATCGCGTCATCCGGCGTCTGGAAGGAAGCCCCCGCAGCCAGACCCGCATCATCTCCGGAAGCTACGAGCGGGGCACTATCGGCGTTCATAACAAGCTGACGATTACCGAGATTTTTCATCTCAAGGCGGGAACGTACTATTTCTTCAGCGGGAGAGAGGGCGAGTTGAGCGTGGAGGCTCCCGAAGTACTGATCGGATCGGAAGAGAATACCACCGACCGTGCCCGCATCCAGATTGGAGCGGAGGGGCAGGGAAGCGTTCAGTTCTCCGCGCAGAAAACGACCCTCTCCGGCTACAACCCCCGTATCTCCTTTTCACCGGGATTTGATACGGTGAAGGGCTTCGTCAGCCTCGGCCACGTCATCTTTGAGATGGAACCGCACGGCGTGGATAACTGGAGCGTGGCCGGGATCGAACTCGATACCTCCGGCGGAACGCTGCGCGTAGCCAGCCTTCATGGCGTGGATTACGAAAAACGCGGACGCATTGAAGGGGCCGGGATGATCCTGATCAACCCCGCCTTTTCAACTCTCCCCCTGGAGAAGCCGGCGAATTTCAACCGCCAGATCAAGGGAACGCTGGCGCTACGCAAAGAGGGCAGCTCTTTACAGACCCTCTCCGCGAATAACTCATACACCGGAGGCACAGAGATCGCCGAGGGAACTCTTGCCATTTGCAATGAAAAAGGGTCCGGGCTGGGAAGTGGCGCAGTGATCGTGGAAACGCACGGCATCCTCTCGGGCGATGGCATTGTGGAGCTGGCGCAAGGGCAGACGCTCACCGTACATGGCGGTGGAGAGATCTCCCCCGGAGCGGAGAGCCGCGAACTGGAGAAATCCGGAGCCGAGCCGCTTCCCTTTCGCACGCTGACTATCAGCGGCACCTCCGTACAAATGGACGATGACGCCGTCTTCTCCTTCCGGGTCGGCGCGGACGGCTCCTGCGACCGCGTAGCCTTTACGAACTACCCGCCCAAGTCGCTCACCCTTGGACGAGGCGGAGTATTCGTCAATATCTCCGGATCGCCCGCCGCTCATCAGACCTACACCCTGCTTACCTTCTCCGCTGAGCATCAGCCAAGCGCCAGCGGTCTTGTCGAAGGGTTGAAAGCCGGGAAGGGGTTTGAAGGGTATCACGCTACTTTCCATTATGATCAACCCGCGCAGGGAGGCGTCGGCTCCATTTCCATGACGCTCACCTCTGCCCCATAGATTCTCTTTTGTTATGAAACGTTCGTCTCGGCATCCCTCTGCATTCAGCCTTCTGGAGCTGCTGATCGCCGTCGCTATAGTCTCCATCGTCGCGCTGCTGGCCGTCAGCGCTTCCGGATATATGCGCCAGCGTAGTCAGAGCCTGAAATGCGTTCAGAACCTCCGCCAGATCGGCGTAGCTACCACGCAATACGCAGCGGAGCACCGCAACGAACTGCCCTACTACTTCTACCTCGTCAATGGCGGCACCGACACCGGAAGCGGCGCGGGACCGGGGACATGGTTTTACAACCTCGCGCCCTATCTCAACATTCCCCGTACCGAAGTCTCCGGAAACTACCTTAGCGAAGAGCGTACCTATATAGGGCAGGCGGGCCGCCCGTTCTCCGGGCCTTGCGTATTCACCTGCCCCGGCCATAAGGAATCCGAGTCGCAGCTCTGGTGGACCCCGCACCCGATGTCATGGCCCACTCGTCGCCCCGTCAGTTATGCTCCGCCGCTCGAAATGAGAGGGGACCGCTCGGCGCGTGGTCCTTCCGGCTGGCGGATGCATCGGACGGGAGTGGAAGTTTACCCGGTATTCCTCACCGATATTCAATATCCCTCGCAGAAAATATGGATCACCGATTCTCCGGGGCCGAATGTCCTCAACGTGATCCCCTCCCGCTGGACCGAAGGCTCGCGGGAGAACTGGGCGAGACAGGCCTTCTCCCGTCATCAGAATGGGGGAAACGCCCTCTTTTATGACGGACACGTGCAGTGGTTCCCCATCACCGCTTTTACGGAGTCCCCCATCGGCCCACTGGAGCAGATGATCCGCCTTTACTTTCACCCCTACCGCGCTCCCGAACTTGATTTGTAGTCCCCCGTCTCTTGTCATGATATCCTCCCCTTCTCCCCGCATTTTGCTTCAGAGCGCCGCAGCGCTTTCCCTCCTTTTCCTCGTCTCATGCAAGCGTCCTGTCGGTCCCACCCCTGCGGAATCGACCAGGCAAGCACTTCCAGAGTCAACAAAGGCGGCATCACAAGCGGATCATGGTCCTGCGACCGTTTTGAAAAATCCGAACTACCCGTTACTCAAAAACGGATCGCTTGCCCTTATTAGCGAAGGTAAAGCCCATAGCGTAATCGTCCTTTCCGCACAAGCCGATGAACGTATGCGCGACGACGTGGATTACTTCATCCGCCTTGTAGAAAAAGCTACCGGAGCCGCGTTGCGCATCGTCAGCGAAGAGGAAGAGGCCACACTGGATCAAAATGTGATCCGGATTTTTATCGGTAATACCCCTCAAGCCAACAGCATCGGCCTGCGCGCGGAGGACCTCCCGGAGGAAGGCTATCGCATCGTTACGTGCGAGAACGCTCTCTTCATTCTCGGCGACATCCGTGAGCCGAGAGTACACCGCAAATCTCCTGCCACCGTCTCGCACCCTACATTCTGGGCGCTCAAGGATCTGCTGGAGGAGGGGCTTGGCGTTCGCTGGCTGTGGCCCGGAGAGCTGGGGACTTACGTTCCCAAAAGCCCGCACTTCCTCGTTGAGGCAATGGATCGCTCCTATCAGCCGAATCTGGAGATCCGCATCCTGCGCATGAGTATCCCGAAAGATCTAAGCGGCCCGATCTCCTCTACCGATCCCGTGATCGACCGGCAACTGGCAGGAGAAGCTGTCCGCTGGGCAAACGCTCATCAGTGCGGATCGCGGGGGAGCGTCGATTTCGAGCATGCCTTTGAGAAATGGTGGGAGCGGTACTCCGCGACGCACCCCGACTACTTCGCCGAGCTTCCCCCCGGCTACGAGCAGCCCTTCCCGTCTCCGACGTTTGCAAAGCTGCGGCTCGCCAACCCCAAGGTCATCGACCAGATCGCCGCAGAGTACGAAGCGGCAGGCAGCCCGGACTACTGGAACCTCTCTCCCAATGACGGCGGCGGCTTTGATGTCAGCGCGGAAACACGCGCGTGGGACGTTCCGCAGGGGCAGGATTCTGAAGACATCATAAGGGCTCGCGCCAATCTTACCGCGCGCTACGTCCGGTTCTGGAATCTCATCTACGAGCGCCTCAAAGAGCAGAACCCGAACGTCGTCATCGGCACCTATGCATATTCCTCCTACCGCACGCCGCCCGCGGCGGACCGTCCTCTTACCGCCAGAGCCGCCATTCAGTTTGTCGATGGGCTCGACGCCTTTGAAGGCTGGGACGGCTGGGCTGCTCAAGGTGTTGATCTCTACCTCCGCCCGAACTGGTGGTATCAGGGGGCGGCCGCTCCCTACCTTTCGCTGGATGCCACCAGCCAGTTCCTCAGACACGCGTCTGAAAGCCGGATGCGGGGAATTGAGATGGACTCCATCCTGGGCTACTGGGCCGCTCAGGGGCCAAATTACTATCTCGTCGCCCGGATGATGACGCGGCCTGATCTCTCCAAAGAAGCGATACTTAGCGAGTATACCTCCGCCTTTGGGGCTGGGGCATCGAAGATCCGCCAGTACATCGCCTACTGGGAGCGCCTCTCGGCGCGCTACCTCTATCCGATCAATGCAGGCGGCCCGCCCAAAGGTCCCAGCGAGTTTATGAAGCTGGTAGCAGAAAAGAAGCTCCCCAACAGCATCCTCAACGGAAGCACCTACGCCCTGCCGTACCTCTACCCCGAGAGCGTACTCGCCCCCGCCGAGAGCTACCTCACCGAGGCCGAGGCGCTCATCGGGAGCGGCGACCCCGAAGCGCTCCAGCGCGTCGCCTTCCTTCGGCGTGGGCTGGAGAACCTTCGCATCACGCGCAAGCAGGTCGAGGCTGGGCAACGTCTCAAGCGCTCCCGCACGCAGGAGAATCTGAACGCCTTTCTCAAGGGAGAAGAGGAGATGATGAGCGCGAGGGAAGCCCTTTCCAGAGATCATGCCAACTGGGGGGCGCTGACCACGCGCTATGAACGGAAGTACGGGATACTCGTGGGAAAATCCGCGCTTGAGCGCCACCGGATCAATCTCGATGGGATGTAATCCGGGGCTGTGATGCAAAACTCGGCGGGGGCCTTTTTTCTACAGCCTACGAAGGTCGGACCGGAGGGGGATGAAAGCCATCAATGAGATTCCTGTTGACTCTCGGAACAGATTAGGGCATACGTTTGCCTTAATCCGAGCATGCCTACCCTCAAAGACATCGCCAAGCGCGCCCAAGTTGACGTTTCCATCGTTTCCCGTGTCTTGAACAAGCGGGATTACGCCAGGGCCAGCGCGCCGGTTCGTGAACGCATCGAACAGGCGGCAAAGGATCTGGGCTACGTGCCAAATCTTCTGGCGCGTTCGTTGGTGCGGCAGAAGACGGATATGGTCGGGCTGATGATTCCCGATCTCTATGAGCCGGCCTTTGTCCGGTACTTTGAAATGATTGACGAGCTGCTTTTGGCTCACGGGATGCAAGTCATCCCCATGTTCTCGCGATGGTCTTCGCAATCGGAAGAGCGATCATTGAGAATGGCGCAGCAGCATCTGGTCGACGGCGTTATTGCCTTCTTTTTTGAAGGAGTCAATCGGCTCGAAACCTATCTGGAACTGAAGCGGAAGGGGATGCCGGTGGTCTTTCGCTCGCTGGACAGCGCTCCGGACCTTCAAGGGATCGATTCCGTCGCGCTGGATATTGCAGAGGGCGCTTACGTGCTCACGAAGCATCTTTTTGAGAATGGATTTGAACGGGTGGCTCTTCTCGGCGGGTTTGATGCCACCGGGATCGCCCTTGGACAATCGCCCTGCGGCTTGGGCGCAGGATACCTGAGGGCGCATCAGGAGGCAGGCAAAGAGGTGGACCTCAGTCTGGCCATTGGCTGCAACCATGATGGGACGGATGCCTTTGAGCAACTGCTCAAGCGTCTCCAGCAGAAGCCGAGAAATATCGATAGCATTCTGGTGCAATCCAGCTCAAAGCTTCCGGGTGTCTATCGGGCTCTCAACCGATGCGGCCTGAAGATCGGCAAAGATATTGGGCTGGTGACGATCACGGATTCCGAGATGTGTCATCTCACCGAGGTTCCCATTACGGTATGGGAGCAGCCGGTCCGGCAGATCTGCGAAGCGCTCGTCCGCCTGTTCCTGCAAAGGAGCCGTCATCCGCATCATCCACCGGAACGGGTTTTGTTTCGCAGTTCTCTGCTGAAAAGAGCCAGTTCCCGACGAAGATGATATTGCCGGACTTTAGGTGTCCCTATTTTTTCTTCAAAAGGCAAACGATTGCCTTGTGATTATTCTCCATTTCAACCTGATCCATCAAAACCTATGAAAATCCCCTCACTCTACAGCAGAAGTTCCACGCGAGCCTGTTTCGGAAGCATTGCGGGAGGAGTCATCGCGCTTTCCGTAATGGCTGCTCCTTTGGAAGCGGCGATCATTAATGATGTGGACTTTGAAGTTGCTTACTCCGGCAATGCTCTTCCGACTGCCTCAGACCCAACCTGGACGCAGGGAGGCTCCGCCGGATCGGCATCGGCAAGCAGCGAAACCGGTATTCTCACGCTCCAGACCAATGCGACAGGAAGCTACCGATACATTCTCAATGAGAGTTCCGGGTACTGGGATGGTGCCGATGCAGAGGGGATCACCGTCGAATTTTCCCTAAGCGTTATCTCTCAAACGGGGAGCCGATCCGCGACGCATCTGTCTCTTTCTGATGGATCGAAGAACTATAATTTTCAGATTGCGGAAGATGAAATTTTCCTTGGCGCGACTTCGACCAGCGGGGCCCGGTATGCGATGGATACCACTGTGGTAAATACTTTCCGTCTGACGCTCTCCGAAGGCGTGATGTCGGTTTACGTCAATCAGAACGTGACGCCGGTGATCGTCGGCTATGAAGGAGTCGCATCCACGGGGAATGAAATTTATTGGGGAGATAACTCAAACTTCACGGGGGGGACGACCCATTGGGATTACCTCGCTTTTACCACCAGCGGTGCCTTTGCTCCGGTTCCCGAGCCCTCGCTGCTAAGTCTGGGTGGACTTGGAGCTCTGCTGATGCTGTTTGTCTCTCGCCGTTACCGGAAACAGAATACGGTGCTATCCTGACCTTGCTGAAATGAATCGACTCCTTCTTCTCTGTGGTCTCGTACTGGGGCTTTCCGCAACGGTTCTGAGAGCTGAAAACGCGCCGGATGAGGCGCAATCCATTCCCTGGTCTCAAGAGTTCAGCTTCTCCCGATTGCCTTCGGAGTTGTCCAAGCAATGGAAGAGTCCCCGACCAACGGCCTCGACTGTTGACGAGCAGGGGCTGACGATTGATCCCGGTCAGTTTGACTATGCTTACTGGTATATGAATGGCAGAGACGCCCGTTCCGAATGGGATGGAAGTCTGCCGGTGACCATCGAGTTCCGGATGCGGGTCCGTGATGTATTGAACGACTCTACGGTCCTTCTCGTGGCCGACGGGCAAAGAACCTATCAGATCGTCCTCAACAATGGCGAAATGAAGACCTACCGCCTGATTCTAAAAGATGGAATGGCGACCCTTTATGCCGCCGATTCCTCCAAAGTGATCACGAGAACAAAGGGGAACGGGAACTTCGGCGAAAATCATGGCGCTTCTGCTATCGGACCCAACGCCATCGCTTTTGGCGCGATCCGGAAGGCCAATCGGGGAGCCAGCGAATGGGAGTTTATCCGGTGGGTAAAGGATGGCATTTTTCCTCCACTCTCTCCCTGAAGCCATTTCTCCTCCCAGAGCCATGAATGACAGATCCAAAAAACCGTTGGAGGGTTTTACCGTCCTGGAAATCCTGATTGTCTCCGCATTGATAGCTGTCTTGCTGCTGTTGGCGCTGGCGGCAGTGGGACGGGTCCGCAGGCATTCCCTTCAGGTAGCGGATGCCAATCATCTCCGACAGATTTGGGTAGCCAGTGAGCAGTTCGCCTTGGAGCACAGAAATTTCCTTCTGATAGGGTCTGATGGAAAGAATTTTTACGGCTACAACCAAGGCGCGCAAAAGGCCGAGTGGTTTAAGCTATTGCGGCCTTATCTGGGATATGCGCTCAACTCCAATACCACCGTCCCTCTGTTCATCTCTCCGGCTGATCCGCTCAAGGGAGGGATCGTACCGAAGCCAGGCAGTTCAGCCCGCAATTTCCGCAGCTACAGCGTCAATTACAAAACGCAGGACGCGCATTATCGCCCCCTCCACAAGCTGGCCGTCAGAGCCCCTTCGCAATTTCTTTATATGTGCAATCATGATGCTTACTCCAGGAGCAATACGGCATGGGTCAATCCTGCACAAAGCGCGAACCTTGATCTGATTCCAAGGGATTGGTTTGGAGGTAAAGCCAACTTCCTATTCCTTGACGGCCATGTGGAGGCGATTGTGGCCGGTGAAGTCTATCCCGGCGGTTCCCGTGCAGAAATCTTCACCGGGGGGCAAACCGATTTATGGAACTAACCGTTCTGAAGACGCTCTTCTGTGGTGCGGCGTTTTTGATGTCGGGGCTTCAGGTGTCGTCCTTTGCTTCATCCATGAATGTAGTCACTGAACATCAAAGCGCCTATACCATTCTGATTCCGGCGACGCCTCCCGAAAGTGTCTCCGAAGCGGCTCGCGAACTCCAGCGCTGCGTCTTGGAAGCGACCGGGGTCCGATTGCCGATTCTTGAGGATCGCGACCATCGCGATGGCGCATTCATCAGTCTTGGAAATACGATTCAGGCGAAGGCGGCCAAAATCCTTCCGGATCGCCTTGCCGATGAAGGGTTCAGAATGCGAACCCAAGAGGGCAATCTCTATATCGTAGGTCCGGACACCCGCAAGAACGTGCTTCCGCTTTGGAGGCGCGGCTACTCGGGCTTTCTCAAAACCGGAGAGTCGCCAGGCGACGGCGATTGGACTTCGCAGGGGGGCACCAGCAATGGGACGGCCAATGGAGTCTATACTTTTCTGGAAGACTACCTTAACGTCCGCTGGCTGATGCCGGGAGAATTGGGCCGTGACGTTCCCTCGACGGAGAAGATCAGCCTGCCTGAGATTGACCGTACGGAAAGCCCGCTTTTCGTCTTCCGGCAGCTTCCTTATCTGGCGGAGTCCAAGGGCTCCGGCCCGACCTATCCGGCCGTGGTTGAGTGGCTGAATCGGCAAAGGCTGGGGCAATCCATTGACCTCAGTTACAATCATAATTGGGGCCGCACTGTTCCTTCGGAGCTTTTTCAGGATCACCCCGACTGGTTTGCATGGGTCGATGGAGCGCGATCCGCTCCGCAAGGCCATGATTATAAACTGGAGACTACCAATCCGGAACTGATCAGATATTTCGCGGAGCAGGCGATCAAGGCGCTCCGGGACAACCCCAACCTTCAGGCCTATTCCCTTTCCCCCAGTGATAATCTGGGCTGGAGCGAAAGTCCGGAAAGCCGGGCTCTCTATGACCCTCCGCTTCCCAACGGCAGGCCCGGGATGTCCTCCCTGATTTTGAAGTTTTATCACGACGTCTCCGAAATCGTGCAGCGGGACTACCCCGAAGGCAGGCTCAGCGGGTTTATTTACTCGGATTACCTCTATCCACCTACGCGGTTCGCCATGAAGCTGCCGGAGAATTTCCTCCCGATGATCGCTCCCAATACGGTGACCTATGGCTATAAACTTTACGAAGAGGAACGCCGGAAAGAGTGGGAGAAGGTGATGGGGGCGTGGGCGGATATTGCCCCGGAAACGTGGTTCTACTATGACCTCTGCAACACCTTTTGGGTCAACGCCCTGAGTAGTACGAATGATCGCTTTGCCGGAAGTACCGGCATCATCACTCCGCCCACGCCGAATATTCTTAACTTCGTATTTCCCCGCCTCGCTGACTATGGAATCAAGGGAGCGCGCATTTATGGCAATCCTTCATGGAGCAACGCTGCGGTTGGAAACTATCTGCTGGCAAAGATGATGTGGAACCCGAAGGGGGATGCCGTCGCTCTTCAGCAGGAGTGGCTCCGGCGCGCGTACGGTCCGGAGGCCGGGCAAATTATGGAGCGTTTCTATCAGGAGCTTGATAGCGCTTTTGACCGCTACGCGCGGGAAGCCCCGATTGGCCTCCTGCTAACGCCCGAGATTCTTTCCGGCATCTACGGACGTTGCTACCCGGGGTTGGAGCGCCTTTATCTGGAGGCGGCCTCTCAGCCGATGACGCCACGTCAGAAGCAGCGGCTGAAGATGATTGAAGCGAACCTGACGGTGCTCCAGTGGCGGTTGCGCAATGCCGGGATGCTGGCGGGAGACGACTCACCGCTTCGGGTCGGAGATGAGGAAATTGCCCGGCTGCTCAGGCAGGAAGAGGCGTTTCCTTATTTTCCGGAAGCGGTGATCGGCTGGCGTGCCAGGGATCTGAAATCAAAAATTCCACAGTGGGAATTCAAGCCGGGCGAAGTCTCCCACGGGGATAAGTCGGCCTTACATGATGAAAACCTCGTTCCCCTCTATGCAGCGAAAGATGGGGAGCTTTCAATCACTCCCCTGCGGGTTGATCACGCCTCTTTGTTTGCCACCTACCTGCTGCTGGATCGTCACGGCAAGCGGCTGTCCGACGGGCTTCTTGTTCAGGGTACTCCCATTCTGGTGCCGGTTCGGGCGGGAGAAGCATTCTTTCTTTACTTCCCTCCCCGGCCTCCCGTGACCTTTGAGCTTGCGATCGCAAATGCCTCATTCGTGGAAGAGACGCCTTCCGGGAAGCGGGCAAACAATAACAGAAGCGATGCCGTCATCGATGTCTACTATACCCCCGCGCGCAGCCGGAGCCACGGGCGCTTGAATCAGCACGCTCCGAAGTATGCCCCCGCCATGCCCATGAGCGTTTTCAATGAACCGGGGCAAAAGGAGAGTCGTGTGATCATTTCAAAGGGGGGGACCGGGTTGAGCCGAAACCTTCTTCAGTCGGGGCATTACTCACGGGTCGTGGAGCTGGCTAATCTTGATGAACAATGGCGATTCCAACCGGCATCGAAGGACGTGTCAGACGAGCAAAAGGTCGTGTCGGCAGACTTCAACGACGCCTCGTGGAATCTGATCGGCGCCACCCAGCCGTGGGAGCGGTTTGAAGTCGATCAGCAAGGCATTACGATTCGGCCGTTTGAACACCATCACGGCCCTTCCTGGTACCGCCGCAAACTGCCACGGGTTGAGCGAACCGACCACCAACGCCTGCTTCTCTGCTTTGGCGGGGTGAAGGGAGACGCGGAGGTGTGGCTGAACGGGAAGCTCGTCGGGCGCTCTCCGACGACGGCGGCAACCGCAGAGGCTCCCTTCTGTTTCGACGTGACCTCTGCGATGGAAGCCGTGGAGGAGGGCGTCATTGCTGTCCGGGTGACGGGTCGGCAGGAAGAGCCGTCCAACGGCCTGATTGGAGGCGTGCGCTTGTTCGGAGCCACTCCAAACCGGTGAGTCGTCCTCCCGGGTTTTCAGATTCTTTCTTTATGCCTGTAACCTTACAATTAACTTCTCCAACGCGTCTTTTTGACGGGAGCTATTCATGGGCTCACCCCCGCGCGGGAGCCATTCCTGCCCATTCTTGCGGAAGCGCAATGGATGGACCGGTTGTCGTCATGACGCTTCAGAAAGTCGATCTGAAAGGCTCCGATTGTTTTGAAGACTTGCATCAAATGCGCACCGATAACCTCGGCCAAAGCTGGGACGGCCCGAGCGCGATCCCCAGCTTCTATAGAAGACCATTTCAGGAGGATCTGGTCATTACGGTCTGCGACTTTACGCCCAAGTGGCATGCAGCGAGCCGGACGCTACTTGGCACGGGGCATACGGTGATCTATCGTCCGGACGGTCAGCGGGTCAGTCTCGTCCGCAAAACCGCCTATGCCGGCTACCGGATGGAGACCGGACAGTGGTCGGAGTGGAAGTGCCTGGAGATGCCGGATGAGCCGCATTTTCGCAATGCGGGAGCGGGCTCCACCCAGCGAGTGGACTTGCCGGACGGTAATATTCTGTTGCCCATCTATTTCAACGCCAACCCGTCCGGAAGCCGCCTCGGCGCCTCCACGGTGCTTCGCTGTCGCTTTGACGGTGAGACGCTTGAATATCTGGAGCATGGCAGCGAATTGATTCCCGAAGGGGAGACCATGTCCGGGGAACCTTCGCTCGTCAGCTACGAGGGCCGCTATTATCTCACCGTGCGGGGGCGGCAAGCCGGCTATGTAGCGGAGTCCACCGACGGACTGCATTTCCCCGGGCTGAAACCGTGGCGATGGGATGATGGAGAGATTCTGGAGAGCCTTAATACACAGCAGCACTGGATTGTCGGAGGAGGCCGACTCTATCTGGCCTATACCCGAAAGAGCGGGGACAACGCTCACGTTTATTGCCACCGGGCGCCCCTTTTCATGGCAGAGGTTGATCCTCGACGGCTCTGTCTTCTGCGTTCCAGCGAGCGGATTCTGATGCCCGATCGCGGCGCCCGTTATGGAAATTTTGCAGTGACAGAGATCGATAACAACGAGGCGTGGGTGACAGATTGCGAGTGGATGCAGAATGACTATCCCTACGTGCAGGCTGCGATTGACCGCTTGCAGGGAAAGGTCGCGCCGGAGGTGCTTCAGGAAGCGCTCCGGTCCCCCCGGTATAGCGAACTTTGCCATTTGATGGGAGCTGACGGCTCGGTGTGGGTCACAAAGCTGCGGTGGCAACGGGATACTTTGTCGGAGATCGGAGAAGGGGGGACGCGATGACGGTTCTCAGCGCATCCGCATCGGTCCGCGCCTTGACGAAGGGGCCTCGTCATCATTTCTTTGGATATTACGACAAGTCTCCGTGGGACGCCTCAGGCCGCCGGCTGCTCGCGATGGAAGCCAGCTTCATGGATCGCGCGCCGTGCGCCAGCGACCCGCTGATCATCGGCATCATCGACACCGCCAATGATCAGTGGAACCCGATTGCCGAAACCCGCGCATGGAACTGGCAGCAGGGCTGTATGCTTCAATGGCTGGGCAACGGCAGCACCGGGGATCTTATCTTCAACGATCTCAGGGAAGGTCGCTTCGTCTCCCGCATCGTCAATATCCATACGGGGCGGGAACGGCTTCTGGATCGCCCCATCTACGCCGTGAACCCGGCGGGGACAGAAGCGGTATCGCTGAGCTTCAGCCGCCTCCACCATCAGCGCAGAGGATACGGCTACGATGGCGTTGCTGATGCGAATCGCTCCATCGCGGTGCCGGAGGATGACGGGCTCTATCGCGTGGATTTATCGACGGGGGAAAGCCGCATGATTCTTAGCATTGCGGAGGCTGTGGAGTTCGAGCGTCAACCGGCGTTTGAAGGAAAATTTCACCGCTTCAATCATGCGCAATTTAGCCGCGATGGGAACCGCTTCGCCTTTCTACATCGTTATCAGACCGCTCCGGAAAGAGGACATCTGACCCGCCTCCTGACCATTGGGATCGACGGCAGCGCTCTCTGGACCGTCTCGGATGACGAGATGGTATCGCATTACGATTGGGGGGTAAATGGGCGCATTATCGCCTGGGCCCGTCGGCGGGAGATCGGAGATCGCTATTTTCTTTTTCGCGACCAGACCGATCAGATCCGGATCGTCGGGGAGGAATGCTTCGACTCCGATGGTCACTGCTCGTTCTCGCCGGATGGCGAGTGGATATTGACGGATACCTACCCCGACGATGACAACCACCGCGTCGTCGCTCTTTATCATCCGGAACGGCGACAGAGGATCAATATCGGTCGTTTCCATTCCATGCCGCTACCCGACGAGATCCGATGCGATCTTCATCCACGCTGGGGGCGGTGCGGACGGAAAGTCTGCATCGATTCCACGCACGAGGGAACCCGTCAGATGTACATCATTGATCTGGAGGAAGTACTATGAATCCTTGCCCGCGTTTTCCCATCCGTGGCGCGAACTTGTGTGAATCGCTCCTTCGCCATACACCGGATCAACTGGAGGCGTTTCTGGATCGCATGGTGGAGAATCGGATGAACACCCTCATTGTTCACGTCGCCTATGGATTTAAGGCCTTTGGCGAGCCTCTGGAAATGGCCTGCCGGGAGCGCGACATCGGGATCGTCTATTACCTTCAAACGTCGCTGCTCTTTCTGAAGGGGATCTCTCCGGATCTGTTTGCCAAAGATCGTGGGGGACGGGTGCGAACTCCGCTACTGGGGAATGAAACCCGTCTTTGCGTTTCCGATCCCCGGGCTCAGGGAGCCTTTCGTCACGGGGTGCGCCGCTATTTTGAGACGCTAAAGGTTTCAGCGCGCAAGCGACTCGCCTTTATCGACTCTGATGGCTACCTGTTCTGCCAATGTCCGAGCTGCGACTCCCTTGGTCCTGTTGAGCAGTGGATGGTGCTTTACCGGATTCTTCTGGAGGAAGGCCAACGAAGCGGCAAGGATCTGGCTTTCTGGTATCTGAGTTATGTCTGGAGGTATCAGCTACCGCGGGACATGACGGTTTTTGAGCAAGTGGAGGCGGTTCTGTTCGATACCCACCAGCGGTGTCGCTGGGCGGCTCTTGGAGAGGAGCACGCGCTTACGGCATACAACGATCTGGAAGCGCTGGGCGACTCGCGGGCGGCATCTATCCCTCTGAATTGCTACCTTGTGGAGCGGCTGGCCGAATGGAGAAGGCGCTTCGGAGGGAAGCTGATTGTCTTTGAAAATCTGATGCTCCAAGGCTCGATCAGTTGTCCCCAGCCTTATACGCCACAACTGCTCCGCGATTTGGATTACTACGAAAGTTGCGGGCTTGACGGTGTGATCTACGAAGCATTTGAGCCGGGCATTGAAAGCTTTTCCGGGCAGCTACGCGTTCTTTGCCGCGAGTTGGTTTCCCGATCCGAAACCGTACCTCCTCCGACCGCTCTGGAGGCGGCCTGTCACCAGTACCTTCGCTGTGAAGTGCCGGAACGTTTCAATTACAAAAATCAGTTCAACGTTCTCTCCTACCTTACCACCTCCCGTTTCGATGGCTTAGCGCTTCTGGAGGCGCACCGTCAGGACCCCGTACTGACACGCTACGCGACACTCCTGCGGGCATTTCTGCTTGAGCGCACATCTGCCGCCTGCGTCGCAGTCGTTGAATACGTCCTGCTTCACAAGCAGCGGTTTGATTGGATCATGATCGGGTTTAATCTGCTACGGGCCGTGGAACCTCCCATTCAGCAGTCCCAAAGCCCGGCGGCAGCGTTTCTCGCAGCGGACAAACTTTGGGATTGGATGGAGGAACAGCCCGATCCGCTGAGTGCGGCGGACGAGATGATTCGCTCGCTTGTGGCGGTGCTCAGAGCTACTACATGCAAACCATCATAGAAGTTTACCGGAACGGGAGACGCATCGAACGCCCCGGAAAGTGGATGAAGGTGAACAAAAGAATAAGCCAGAGTGAAACTTCCTTTCCTTATGATTTCTCAGTCATCAGCAGCTTCCAGCGTTGACACCCACACGGCCGGAACTCCCATCCGTCTCCATACCGAGCTTTGGGAAACCCGGTACAATCTTCATCTCCAAAAAGCCCGAGCGGGTGGGATTGATGTTTTATTTATCGGCGACTCGATCACGCAATACTGGACCGATGAACGTCGTGGACTCAAAGTATGGGAGGAGGAATTTCAACCTCTTAATGCGGCAAACTTCGGCATTGCCGGAAATCGGACTCAGCATATCCTCTGGCGTTTGCAGAACGGAGAAGCGGAGGGCTTCACGCCGAAAGTCGTCGTGCTGCTGGTCGGGACGAATAATGCCGCTTTCGAAGATGATGAAACGACACCTCGTAATCGGATTGAGGATATCGTTGAAGCAATTGGCATGATTGTCGCCGAAGCGCGGGCCCGCTTCCCGGAAGCGAAAATTTTGTTACAAGCGCTTCTGCCTCGCGGCAAGGCGGGCAGCGCTATCCGTGAACGGGTGAAACAGATCAATCACTGCATTCAAAAGTTGCAGGACCACGATCAGGTTCATTACCTCGATATCGGTGCGGCCTTTCTGGACGAGGCCGGTGAGATTCCGGAGGATGTTATGCCCGACGCGCTACATCCGAATGAGAAGGGCTACCGGATTTACGCGGAGGCAGTCAAACCAATGGTCCTGAAGCTCCTCAAGCAAGAGTCTCTTCCATAGCGCCGCCTGAACTCTGGGGAGCTACTTTTGGACGGCTGGCAGTAGACGCTCCGTCTATGGAAAGTCCGATCGGAAGGTGCACCTTGAGATTATACGCCCGATCCGCGACGCTCGTCAATCGGTGGCTCTCGTTGCGAAGCTGTATCGGAAAAAAGTGCAGATCGAAAGAGTTGATCCGTCCGCGGCTTGCCGGTCATTCTCTGGACGAACGATCCCTCACCTCCCAGGAAATGCTCAGACGGGCAGTTGCGAAATGTTAGCCGAAGAATTTAGTTCCATCGTAAAATTTGCGTTTCGTTGCGCATTGCTCGTCATGATATCAACCCACCTGTACGCCGCTGGCGGGAGTGCTCCGGTCGTGAACCCGAAGCTGACATTTAATGGGTGCGAAAGCTTTGAACGGGCGACCTTTCGGAGCGGTGTCTTCGAAGGAACGATGGCCCGAGGTTATGCGATGCTTCGCCCGATGAACGCCAATGTCCCCGCGTCGGGCTTTCCCTATCTCATGGTGCAGTACCGGATCGACCATGACCGCTCGGGGACGATCGGCGCCTATTTTACCACGGACGCGGAGAAAGAACTCTCCGACAGCAAAAGAGCTACCGTTCGTTTTTCCGCAAAGTCGAATGAATGGAACGTGGCCGTGATCCCGCTGAAGCAATCACCGAAGTATTCCGGTATCATTCGCTCCATCCGGGTCGATATCAGGGGGGAGAAAGGAGATGGTGTAAAAGTCGGGGGCTGCTTTCTGAGCGGAGATGTCGCCGATGCCGAAGCAATCCTTCAGCAGGCCAAAACGCTCGCTTCCGGGGCCGCCCCGGCCGCGCCTTCCTATACCGTGAAGACCTATGATGGCGGTGAGGGAGAAGCCCGATCCATCGCTGACACGGTCGAAGTTGCCAAAAGGAACGCTGTCGGTATGGTGAACGTTCAGTTCAAGGTGCCGTATACCGTACGCGCCGATGCGAACTATGTGATCCGGTGTGAGTATCAGTCTTCGAATGCTTTTCAAAATTCGATCCTGATGATCCGGGCGACGCAGCAGGCCGACGCGACGCCGACCGCCGGGTTTGGAAAGATCCTCGGCGGCGACCATTGGATCTGGGCGAACTACTCCTCCATCCGCAACACCCCCGCCGGGCGCTGGGATCACCGCTACTCCACATTTCGGGCCCGGCACGACTCCGACGCGCTCTATGTCAACGTCCTCGTCTGGGGCAATCCGCTCACGGCGAGGATTCGTAACGTCGAGGTTTTTGAATATCCTGAGCCGACCATCCCGATCCCTCCGTTGGAAGCGTTCAAGGATGCCGCGACTCAGGAGCAGATGTTGGAAATCCTGGAGAAGCGGGAACCTTCGGAAGCGAGCGTGGGCGAATATAAAGGACGCAAGGTGATTCTGGTCAACGACTCCGTCGCTCAGGGGATCGGGATTTACAAAGGGTACCGGAAGGCCGGAACCTACCGGGGGTTGGATGTAGCCCATTTCGGAGAGCTCGGAGTCAATCTGGTGACTTCAAAGGTGCTGACGGGTAAGCCAACCTCAGACGCTCCCGAGGGCTTCTGGACCGGTCCGCAGCAGTACGACTTCAAGCGGATCGATGACATCGTCTACGAAACCCTTCGCCTGAACCCCTCCGCCAATATCATTCTTGAGCTGGTGGTCAGCCCGTACCAGATGTGGTATAAGCATCATCCCGAGAGCGAATTGGCCCGGAACGGGAAAGGGGAGCTGGCTTACGGCCCGGGACTCTACAAAGGCTTTACCAGCGACCGGAGCGTTGTGGAGCGGGAGGGCAGCGGCAGGCATTGGATTCCCTCATGGTCCTCCGGCGCGTACCTGCGTGATGTGGAGGCGATGATTGCCGATACGGTCGCTCATCTCAAAAAGCAGCCGTATGCCAAAGCAATCGTGGGCGCGCATTTTTCGGGCGGCGACGATGGGCAGTTCGGTAACGCTTTCTATGATCACTCGGACGTTTCGCGGCAGAAGTTTCAAGAATTTCTCGCGGCCAAGTACCCTTCGATTGAGAAGCTCAACGCCATTTGGGGGAGCACGTTCGGGAGTTTTCAGGATATCGGCATTCCCGACATGTTCAAAGAGAACTGGAAGGTCTCTCATCAAACCGTCGAGCTTGCCACGGACTACCGCGATTTCAGCATCACCCAGACGCATGTCTTTCGCGACCGCATGGCCAAGGCGTTCAAGGAGAGCTTTGACAAGCCGGTCATCGCTATCAGCTATGGATTTCCCTCCGGGGATTACTTCGCTAACCTGAAGTGGATCGACGCCTTTTGTTTCCAGCCCGGGTACTTCCAGCGCAAGGCGGGCGTGGCGACGAACAACTTTCCCCGGACGCTGTTTCACCGTCCCGACAAACTTTTCATCACCGAGTTTGACACACGCGGGAACGGCGATCTCAATGTCGGAAGCGCTGGCGCGCTCTTCTACAACGAGGGCGTCGGCTGGGAGGCGTCGATGGAGGATTGGCGGAATTCCTACCGGAAGCTGATCGGGCAGTTGATCACCAGGGGCTACTATTATTGGTACTATGATATGTATCAGTATTACAATTCCCCGGAGTTTAGACAGGAGATCGGGAAGGTCCAGAATACGGTGGAGAAAATCTTCGAGCGGGGAAAAACGCCGTTCAAGCCGGACGTCTGCGTGGTGATGTCACACCGGCAGGTTCAGTTCTCCACGAACTGGCTGCTGATGACGGAGCATATCAACTATAATCCGCAGTATCAGGAGTTTGAGCTGAGCGGCGTGCCGATGGACAAGGTCTATCTCTCCGAGATGCGCAAAGATCCCCGGCTGAAGGACTATAAAGTATTCATCTTTTTCCAGAATGGCTATATCAGCGATGCGGACCGGCTGTTTATCGAGGAGGAGTTGAAGAGAGACGGACGCACGCTGATCTGGATCTACGACTCCGGGTTTATCGGCGAAGCCGGAATCTCCCTCGACCGCATGAAGGAGCTGGTTGGTATGGAGATTACCCACGAGTCGCGCACCACCCGGCTGACGCCGCTGATGGAGCGGACCGATCCGCTATTACAGAATGTCCCCGAGCTGTTCTCCGGTACGCTATGGCTCTGCACCATCCGGCCGAACCTGTCGGGATGGGAGCCGTTTCGTATTAGCGATCCGGGAGTGAAGGTGCTGGGCCGCTATCAGGAGGATGGCACGGTGGCCGCCGCGATGAAGGAGTTTCCGGAGTGGACCTCCATCTATCTGGCTTCGCCGCAGTCACTGCACGGGCAGCTCCTGCACAATATCGCGAAGGCGGCGGGATGCTATGTCGCGGGGGACTACGGCGAGCAGCTTGATATCGACAGCGGATTCGCCTCGATTCATGGAGTGATTGACAATCCGAAGTATCGCCTGACTCTCCCGCCCGGAAAGTCAACCATCCGCGACGCCTTCACCGGCGAAGTTCTGGGGGAACAGATCCGCCAGTACGAATTCCCCGTCGAGGCGTGGAAGACTTACTGGTTCCTCTTCGAGTAGAGGCCTACCCTTCTACGGCGGCTCCGGAGGAGAGAAACTCCCGGATTCTCCCGATATGGGTCTGCATCAGTTCATCCGCGCCCTTGGCATCGCGCTTTTTCAGCGCTTCGACAATATCCGCATGCCGTACTCCGGCGAGAATCCCCGGAGTCTGGCTGGGAGTGACCTGCAAGGAGCAGACAAAACAGAGATGCATGAGATGTTGACGGTCGAGAACTTCCGTCAAAAAGCGGTTTCCGCTGGCCCGGGCGATCCCCATATGAAAGTCCATGTCCTTGCGGATAGCCTTCAATCGCTGCGCGACATCGCTATTGATCTCTCTCATGCTCCAGAAATCCGTTTCCTGGGCCATCTTCTCAAGGCGCCTGATCTCGGCGGCGGAGATCCGTGAGGCCGCTTGAAAGGCCGCCAGCCCCTCCAGTCGGACCCGAATCTCCAGAAGATTCATATACTCTTCCACAGAAACGCTTCTCACATAAGTGCCGGACCGGTTGCGACGCTCCAGCACGCCCCCCTCCGCAAGGCGGTTGAGCGCCATCTTCACGGGGCTGAGCCCATAGCCGAGTCGTTCCGCCAGCAGATACTCGCTAAGCTTTGCCCCCGGCAGGTATTCGCCATTGCGAATCAGCGTCGCGATCTCCACGGCGCAGGCATCGCTCAGGGTTAGCGACGACTGCGTACCGTTCGGGGCTTTCGGTTTGATGGTGCGCTTCATTAAAGACTCAAGCTCTTTCGGAATCTAGCAGTCACCTCCGGCCAACGTCAAATCATTCGCCCTCGGGCGGCGGTTTCAAAAGAAAGGTTGACAACTGATACATTAGTTTGATTTATTTGGAGCATGCCCACGCCGTCCCCTCAGGAAACCTGCCGCCCGTTCGGTTCTCTCTTTAAGGGCTTGTTGCCGCTGACGATGCTGGGGGCGATGCTGGCGATCCCGGCCTGTGGCAAACCGCCCGTGGAAGCCGATTTGGCGGACGCTCCAAAGAAGAGTGCCATATTGGAATCCGCGGGGATGGATCGCAAAGCCGCCCGGTTTCGCAGTCGTCGGCTGCTATTCAATAACGACGGCAACGATATCATCGTGGATAACACCGGCCCGGTGCGTCGTCCGCAGATGGTGATTACCGAGCCGGATGTCCTGCTTGCGCGGAGGATGACGCCTTTGAAAGGAAGTCAGGTGGAAAGCGTTTCCTACTGTACGACGGTAGGGACGTTCGGCGCGTTTACGCATAAAACCGCCGTCGGGGAAACCTTTACCAAACAAGAGCAGGGCTATCGGTTTAATCCGCTCTCGGAAATGATCAAGCGGGGGACTGACCCCCTGCGGATCGTTACCGGGTATTGCCGGGAGAATGGGCTGGAAGTTTTCTGGAGCCTCCGGATGAATGATACGCACGATGCGTCGAAGCTTTATCGATCCCTCTTCTTTTCCCAATTCAAGAAGGATCATCCCGAAGTGCTTTTCGGTACTCCGGAAAATCCCCCGAAGTTCGGATTATGGAGTGCGGTGGATTTTGGCGCTGCGCCCGTACGGGAGTTTGTGGAGAACGTCATTGCCGAGGTTCTGGAAAACTATGAGGTGGATGGAGTGGAGCTGGATTTCTGGCGGCATCCGATCTTTTTCAAGCGATCCGGAGAGGGGCTGCCCCTGCGGCAGGAGGAACTGGACGCGATGAGCGATCTGATCCATCGCATTCGCCAAAGACTCGACGAGGCAGGGGCCCGCAGGGGGAAGGCTCTGCTGCTGGCCATCAAGGTGCCGGATTCCGTCGATTACTGTCGTGCCATCGGGTTGGATATTGAGCATTGGATGAGCCGGGGTTGGGTGGATCTCCTGATTCCGGGCGGTTACTTCCAGTTGACTCACTGGACGGAAAGCGTCGCACTAGGCAAGCGCTATGGTGTCCCCGTCTACGCCTGCCTTCCCGAGAGCCGGATTCGGGAGGATCAGGGGCAGAAGGAGCGCTCCACTTTGAACGCTCTCCGGGCGCGGGCACTGGCCGCCTGGGAGGCCGGGGTACATGGAATTGCCATGTTCAACCGCTTTGATGTCACTTCTCCCCTCTGGAGGGAGCTTGGCTCTCCCGAGCAGCTGCGCAAGCTTCCGAAAACCTATTTCCTGAATGCGCAGGGAGTGCCACGGTTCAACGGTGACTTTCAGCCCTATGTACTGAGCGATGGCTACCGGAAACTCCCGGATCTCTCGCCCAACCATCCGGAGATTCTCGCCACCGGAGAATCGCAAACCTATGAAATTTACATCGGCGACGACCTCCGCAACGAGCTGACACTGGAAGCCACATTGCACCTGAGGCTTAAAACCGGCGCGGATAAGCTTGAGGCAAAATGGGATGGCGCCTCTCTTCCGCTGGTCCCCGCATCGTCTTCATCGGCTCATGCGAAGGTCGATTCTCAACGGGTTACACCCGGCCTTCACCGCATAACGCTTTCCCATGCCTCCTCCCCGGCTGGCTCAACCGTGGAGATCAGGGACGTATCGCTTGAGATCACCAAAAGCGATCACTAACCCCTGACGCCAACCCATGAAATCTGACAGGGATCTTTCCTTTTCTCAATTGACATCTGATATATCAGAATCCACTATTGCTGCCATTGCTTTATGAACTGCCTCCCCTCCCTCCACAGCGCATTCACTTTCCCGGGTCTTCGTTCCCGCTCCATTGCATGGGTGTCGGGTCTTTGCTGTGCCGCTCTTTCTTCAACGGCGATGGGCGCGCTCATCAGTACCGATGTTGACTTTACGACGGTTTATACCGCTACCGTCGTCCCCAATTCCGCGACTCCGAAGTGGACGCTGAACCTTAGCCAAGGCAGCGCGTCGGTGGCCGGCGGTGTGCTGGTCATGAATACCCCTCAGTCGAGCGGACGCTATTATTCACTTTCCGAAGAGACCTGGGATGGAGGAACAGCTACCGGCTCCACGATTGAATTTTCCTTAAAAGTGATTTCGACAGCGGAGGGAGCCACAGCGGGGGCGACGCAGTTCATGTTTTCCACGGGAAGCAAACTCTATACCTTCAACTTTTCGGAGACCGGGGTGGCCACACAGACGGGAGGCTACAGTGTATCCTATGACACAACTTCGGATTTCACCGTCTACCGCATCACCTTATCCGAAGGTGGGATTGCCTCCCTTTATGCCAATCACTCTTCCACGCCTTTGATCGCTGATTATTCCGGTTCCGATAACAGCAACAACAAGATCTCTTTTGGGGATAGCAGCAACAGCATCGGAGGCATTTCCCATTGGGAATATGTCGCGTTTACCAATCAGGGCAGCTTCGCCCCGATCCCGGAGCCAACCTCGGTGAGTCTGCTCGGGGTGACACTCCTTCTGGGCGCGCGGCTTTGTCGGAGGCAGTCGAAGCGCTGACGGGGATGTATTCCGTCGCCGGACGTGCTTAAAGTCGGGCATCCAACCCTTTTCCTGCTCATCTTTACCAGACCCGCCAGAAGCCTATGCGCGCTCTCGTCCCCCAGTGCAGAAAAACCGCGCGCGGAGCGGCGGCGGCAAGCTTTGTAGAGCTTCTCGTAGCGGTGGCGGTTCTCTCCGTCCTCTTCGCGCTGCTCTATCCGACGTTTCAACGCGCGGCGGCGGCTTCGAAATCGGTCGCCTGCATGAATCAGCTCCGCCAGATCGGAGCCGCAGCCCATCGCTACATGGCGGAGAACAATCAGATGATCCCGCACCGGGCCAATAGCGAAGCCAAAGGGTGGATGCATCTCATAGCTCCCTACCTCCATCTCGATCCCGAGACCGACACCCAAGCCGATATTTTTCGCTGTCCCGCAGATCCCTCCAAAGCCCCGCGTCAACCCAGAACCTATAAATGGAACCTCTCACGCAACAAGCCCGGCGGTTCAGTCTCGGTCGGCAGCTACACGCTTTTGCAACTGCCGACGCCCGCCCGGCTTTCCCTGATTTCCAATCCGGCCACTCACGCGATGATCTTCGACATCGCCTACACCGGGTCTTCCCGGTTTGAACTCTGGAAGAATAATAACAATGCCTGGGGAGATACTTATGATCTATCAAGCTTTCCCCCCGGAAAGGAGGGCTCTCCCTTTGTCCGTCCGCATCATCACGACCGGGCGGTGAACATTCTCTACTACGACGGCCATGTCGGGGTCGGAACCTATCCGCTTCCTCCTGCCTCCTATTACTGGGAGGCGGCTTCCCAATAGGGGCCGCCACTGTTTTCTGCTGATTCTTATGTCTACTGATTCACCTCTCAACGTAGCCGTCATCGGTACCGGCATGCGTGCCACTTCCTATTTCCGCAACGTCCCGGAGTCGCTGCGCGGGCGCATCCGGCTTTCCGCCGTCTGCGATCCTTCGGAAGCGAACCGTCGTTTCTTTGTGGAGCGATTCGGCGATAGCGCTACGCTTCACTATGCGGATGCCCGCGAGTTGTTCGCGGGGGAACCCGCCGGTGCGTTGATCATCGCCAGCCCCAACGATTGCCATCGGGATCACCTCATCGCGGGGCTGGAGTGGAACGTCCCAATCCTGCTGGAGAAGCCGGTCTGCATCACGCTGGAGGAGTGTCAGTCCATCTGGCGGGCATGGGAGACGTCCCGCAAGCCGGTCGTCGCGGTCGGGTTTGTGCTGCGTTATACCCCCTTTTACCGGAAGGTTCAGGAAATCGTGCGCTCGGGAGCTTTGGGGCAGATCCTTCAGGTGGACGGAGATGAAATCATCAGCACCGCATTGACTTCGCTCTTCTTCCGTGACGGGTGGCGGCTGAAGGATGCCTGTACCGGCGGGTTTCTGGTGGAAAAATGCTGTCACGATTTTGACGTGCTCGGCTGTCTGGCGGACTCGCCGGTCAAGCGGATCAGCTCGTTTGCCGCTCGTACGCACTTTGTCCCCCGGCCCCGCGCGGAACAGAATCCGCGCTTCGATCCCGAGATCACCCGCAGCCTCGCGCTCGACTATGGAGATGTCGCCATCAAGCGGCATTTCGAATCGGTTACCGATGCTTCCGTCTATAGCGGAAAAAGCGATGTGCCGGATCATCAGTCGGCCATCGTCGAGTATGAGAACGGCGTGCTGAGCACTCTCACCGTCACGTTCGGCCAGCCGCGACAGACCCGTCTCATTCGGATCATGGGGAGCAACGGCCTGCTGACCGGAGACTTTCAGGCCTCCACCATTACTTACGAAGTGGGCCGCGCTTCCTCCTCCTTATGGGATCGGAAAGAGATCACGGTTCCCCACGACGAAAGCGGACACCAGGGGGGCGACACGCATATCAACCATGCCTTCTGGAACGCCGCTTTCGGTAAGGAGGAAATCATTCACGCCGGACTCCGCGAAGGGCTGGAGGCGGTGATCACCGCGATCTGCGTGGAGAAAGGCAAGCGTACCGGCAACCCCGTCGATGTCGCGCAAGCGCGCCGGTTCGTCTTTGACGCTCCGGCTCCCCTCCAGCCGGTATCCGCAAGCCCGGCTTGCGGAGTGACGGGATAGGATCATAGCGTCATGGTTCTCACGATGTTCCGGCAAGGGCTGCTTTGCCTCCTGCTCCTGTTGCTTCTGCCTGCCTGCCGAAAGGCCAGCCCGCCCCATCTTGTCGTGCTCAGTCCCGGCGGAGCGGCGGGCAAGGCGGTCGAGCAGATTGTCGAGGAGTTCCGGAGGGAAAACCCCGGCGTGGAGGTTCAGATTGTCAGTACTCCAGGGCGCGACTATTACGTCAAGTCGCTCACCATGCTGGCAGGCAAAGCCCATGTGGATATCCTGTGGCTCGGGCAGGGCTTCGGTATGTTCGCAGGGCGTCAGGCGCTGCTGGACCTCTCTCCCCTGATTCAGGATGATCCTGCCTTTTCCTTCCGTCACTACCATCCCGCAGTTGTGGACTGGTATCGATACCGGAATGCCCTCTACAGCCTGCCATACGGGATTGACGTTCAGGTCATCGCCTATAACAAAGACCTCTTCGATGCCGCTGGCGTTGCCTACCCCACCCCCGATTGGACGCTTGATGAAATGTTGGAGAAAGCAAAAGCGCTCACCCGGTATCAGCGGGGAAGAGGTCGTACCGAAGTGGCGGGCCTCGGATTTCTGGATCTCGACTACCGGTACGACGGCCTCTCCCTCCTGAGCGAAGATCATACCCGATTTGGACTGAACAATGAGGCAGGCAAGGCGTGGATGAATCGGAATCTCGCGCTGATCCATCGGGAGCGGATTCTCCAGCGGGGATCGGATATGGCCTCCATGGATCGGCTCTCGGCCTTTCTCAACCAGCAGGTCGCCATGATCGAGTTTACCCCGTGGGACGTTCAGGAAACCTATCATCGCGCCCCCTTCCGGTGGGATATCGTAGCAGTTCCGACCGGGCGGGAAGGGAAACGCAAAGGCTGGGCCTCCAGCGCCGGGTTTGGCATCGCGCGAAACTGCCGACAGCCCCGGTTGGCGTGGGCTCTGCTCAAAGAGTTGACCGGCCCGGCCTTCCAGCGAGCCATGCTTAAAACCACCATCCCCGCCTCCAGCGCGTTGCATGGGGAATACCTTGCAGCCAACGCGGCCCCTCCGGAGCACCTCTCCGAATTTCTCAGAATGCTCGACTTCATGGACCCGAATCCCCGCATCACGGCTTTTACCGAAGTGGAAGCCGAGTGGGTTTACTGGAAAGACCTCGCCCTGCTGCGCAAAGTCTCTGTCGAGGAAGCGCTTTCAGGAGCGGAGTCCGGCATCAACCGTATTCTGGAGCTGCATCGAAAGGAGGAGGCGCAGTGAGAGTCCCGGCATGGATTACCGCCCTCTTTCTCGGGCCCAATGTCCTCGGATTCCTGACCTTCACGCTGGCGCCTATTGTCGCCTCGCTCGTGTTGGCGTTCTATTCCTGGGATCTCTTCAATGAGCCCCGGTTTGTGGGGCTCGATAATTTTCATAACCTTGTCGGATTCCAGGCCGGTCCGCAGGGGTGGCAAGCGACCAATCCGCGGTTTTGGCACTACGCGTTCAATACCCTCTTTCTGATGCTCGGGCTGCCCTTCTCCATTCTGGGCTCCCTGCTGCTCGCCTGCCTGCTGAACCGAAAGCTTTATGGGCGAAACTTCTTCCGGCTCATCTTCTTCCTCCCCTCCATTGTCAGCGGCGTCGGGGTCTACCTGTTATGGAAGTGGATTTTCCAGCCGGACTTCGGATTGATCAACTCCGCCCTGATGCACTTCGGGGTCGTCGGGCCACGCTGGCTGGAAGCGACCTCGTGGGCCAAGCCGGCGCTCATGATCATGAGCTTCTGGGGAAGCGTCGGCGGAATGAATGTCGTGCTCTATCTGGCCGCTCTTCAGAATATCAGCCCCGAGCTTTATGAGGCCGCGGAAGTCGATGGAGCAAAGCCGTGGCGGAAGTTCTGGCATATCACGTGGCCGATGGTCTCCCCGACGACGTTTTTCATCCTCATCATGGGCATCATCCACGGCTTTCAAGGCGGATTCGACGCTGCCTATGTCATGACTCGGGGCGGCCCGGCGGGGGCTACCACGACCCTGAGCTACTTTATTTATGAGACCGGCTTTCAGTTTTTCTACATGGGCCGCGCCTCCGCCGCGAGCTGGCTCCTCTTTCTGATGGTCATGGTTTTTACCTGGCTGAACTGGAGGTTTGCCAGCCGACAGGTCCATTACTAATTACCTCCCTGACATGCCACTGGAACGCCGCCTCCGCGACATCAAAGATCCCCTGACCCGTAGCCGCGAGGCCGGAAAGCGCACGCTGCTCTGGCTCTTCCTGCTGCTCGTCGGGATCACCATGACTTACCCCCTGCTCTGGATGCTGGGTACCTCGGTGAAGACCACCGATCCCGCCCTCCTGCTCGCGGAGGGGAGCCGCTCAAGCATCTTCCCGGTCGGAGGGAGCATCCTGCAAGACCTCTTTCCCGCCGTATGGCATTGGGAAAACTATCGGCTCGTTTTTCAGGAGATTCCCTACGCCCGGTATTTCTTCAATAGCGTATTCATCGCGTTGTCTGTAACGGTCGGCCAGATCGTCGCCTGCTCCATGGCGGCCTATGCTTTCAGCCGGTTTGAGTTCCGCTGGAGAGACAAGCTCTTCTTCTGCTACCTCGCTACCCTCATGGTGCCATCCACCGTGACGCTGATTCCCACCTTCATCCTGTTAAGCCGGTTCGGCCTGATCGACACCTATTTCGCCCTCATTGCCCCCGCGATCTTCAGCGCCTACGGCACGTTCATGCTGCGGCAGTTCTTCATGGGCATCCCCCGCGAGCTCGAAGAGGCCGCCGTCATTGACGGCTGCGGGCCGATCGCCATCTTTCGCCACGTCATCCTCCCGCTCTCCGGTCCGGCGTTGGCAACGCTCGGGATCTTCTGCTTCCTCGCGAACTGGCAGAATCTCCTGGGTCCGCTGGTGAAGATCAATAGCGACAACCTTAAACCCCTGCCGCTGGGGTTGCTCAATTTCGTGGACCTCAATACCGCCAACTGGCCGCTGCTCATGGCCGCGAGCCTTATCTCCATCGCTCCTGTGATCGTCATCTTCCTCCTCGGCCAGCGATTCTTCGTCTCCGGCGTCCGGCTCGGCGGCGTGAAAGGATAAGAGGAAAGCTACAGATGCACCTTGGCGAGAAAGATACTGTTGTCGCTGCCTGATAGTTCGCAAAGCCCGCAGCGCCCTGGCAAGGCTGCCAGCGCGCGAAGATCGGCGGTTGGAAAGCGCTCTTCCAGCGCGGACCAGACCTCCGCGTTCCATTCGCCCGCATTTTCCATCCATTCAGAGACGCAGATGAGCGCCGCGTCATCAGAGTACGGTGTCACGCCGAAGTTCCCGAGCTGCGCTCCCCGCTCGGGGATCACCTCCTGCTCGCTGGCCTTGATCAGAACGCCCCGCTGCTGGTCGACCTCCGCCATCCAGAGCGGCGCCCGGTAGCGTACCACGTGGGCATTCTGCCCGCTCCGCCGCGTATAGACCAGAAAGAGACGATCCGCGAGCCGCATCCAGTGCGCCTGCGTGTCGTACGACTCCAGCATCGTACCGTCATCAAAACGCCAGAGCGTCGGCGCGTCGAAATGGAGTCCGTCCGAAGACGTGGCATAGTAAGCGCCGCCCCCATTGCGCAGGGTCATCCAGTAGCGGTCGGCTCCCCGGATCAGCGACGGTTCTCCCAATCCACGATGACTGGCCATGCTCAGCGTATTGCCCAGTTCCTTCAGCCGCAACTGCTCTCCGTCAAATCCGCAGGCCATCACGAGCACTTCCGTCCGCAACTGGTCCGGCGTCCCATGCCGGTCAGACCGGAAATAGATCGGCACGAGCAGATCTCCATCCTCCTTTTCCTCCCACTGGATGCTTCCCGTCCCCGAGGAGAAGAAGCGCTTCGGGTCCGGCATCTCCAGCGCCTGCGCATCGCTCCAGTGATCGCGGCCCGGCTTCAGGACCGACCAGACCGTCTCCCGTCGGCGGGGTACCGGTGCGAGCGCCTCCCCGCGATAGCGGCAGGTATGCCCCAGTCCGAGGATGCGGCCCGTGGCGGAGTGCCACTGGGGCGTAAAGTCCGAGATGACCACGCGCAACTCCCCTTCGCTCCACGGAGCCAACCCGCGCTGAGGTTCGGGAGCCGTCCAGCTCTCGCCACCGTCATTGCTGATCATCATGTGCAGTCCGCCGAAGACGTCCCATGTCGACTCGTCGCGCCCCATCTTATTTCCCTGAAGCGTGATCAGCTGACGTGCGCATTCGGGGATCGAGTGATCGATCACTGCTCTCGCATGCACCCAACATGATCTCCGGTCATACCCCTTTTGAACCACCCTGCGCTCCACGCTCGGAGCGCACTCAGTAACCTCGATTGGCGTCATAGATATACTCGGGATTGAAATACTCCTCGGCCTCCTCCCGCGAGAGCGCCTCGGCATGACCATCCATGAAAAGAATATTTGCCTTCCCCCGATGGCGCAGCTGGACGCCATCGGATACCTTCGCGATATTCACGCGAAAGGTTTCCGAGCGGATGCCCGGGCCGATCTCCGCCTTCGTCGCGCTGTCCACCAGCATCGGCCGACGCGCCAGATCCGGAATCGCGGCCAGACGAAGTGTATAGGTCTGTGCATTCCCGTTGGGCGGGGTCGGCTGGCCATCCGGGGCGGCCATATTGAAGCCGTACGTATTCCAGGCCCACGAGGCGCTGGTGATCTCGTATTGGCTCCGCCCCTCGGGGCAACGCAGGCTGGAGGGATCGGTGAGATAGCCCCGGACCTGTAGCGTCAGGCCCCAAATCGCCGTACCCGTATTTCCTCCCCGGGCGAAACTGCGAAACTCCCCGTTGTTATCCGCGATCAGCCGATGGAGCAATACCCCCGTTGACCGTTGATTGGCGGCACATCGGAAAGCGCGGCTGGAAGCGCGCGCGGAAGAGATCGCAGGGAGGATCAGCGCCGTCAGGACCGCGATCACCCCGATGCCCAGCAGCAGCTCGGTCAGAGTGAAGCCATTGGGCCTTTTCATCGTTTCGGAATGAGCGCCGGACATACGCATGGGAGGAGGGGAGGAATTATCGTTTTCTGGCGATCCTTATCCCTCCCGCGATCAGCAATCCTCCGGCAGCCAGCGAAATCGCCGTGCCCGGCTCGGGAATGGAGGTGACGGCGCGGACGTCGTCGAGGTACCAGTTCATGGCAGTGTTCGCCGTCGTCGCGTCGACGGGATGGATATGAATCTGATCGAGCGAGCGCATATCGCGATAGAAGAAGAGATCCCCTGTGCTCCAGGTTTTGCTGGGGTTGGCGATATCCACAATGGTCACGCTATAGGTCTGCGCCTGAAGGTTCGCATCGATGGTGAATTCGTACCAGCGATCCTCAATCAGACGGTTATTGCTCGGGTTGGTCGCATTGGTGGCGCTACCGGTACCGGGACCGGTAGTCCGTGTGAGAACGCTGACGGTCCCGGAGGAGTAAACCCGGAGACTGGCAAACGAATTATTCGCTTCCAATGTCGAGTCCTGAAGATTGATGCGGTAATCGCTATTTGAGAAGGAGTCGATCATCAGCTTGAACGAAATGGAGAACGTATCCGCGCTTTCGGCGCTGCCGACCAGACGGTCGAAATTCCGGCTGAACGCGCCGCGGTCCTCCATATTGGCCTCGCCCTGTAGATGGAGCACCTTGTTGTTCGGAGCCATCCCGCCGGTGGAACTGCCATCCTCCACCGTCGGCGTCAGGTCTCCGGAAGCGGTCCACGGGTTGTCATTCCCATCGTCGGGCGTCGTCGGCGCGGTCCCGGTGGCATAGGTTTCAAACGTATCATCCAGCAGGAGCGTGGTTGCCTCCGCCCGGGCAGAGAGCAGGGCGGTGCCGAGGGCTGCGGTGGAGACCAGAAGGAGCAGGGGCTTATTCATAGACGGTATGGGGAGGTTTCAATGAGGTCGGCGATCCGCTCGCGCCATTGTTGCAGCAGGGCGGGGTCGAGCGAAAATTCATGACTGCTTTTGACCAGTTCGTCGGGAACACGTAGCGCTTCGTCAGCTTTGCGAAGCCATTCGGTTTGTCGGGGAGAACGCGAAGCGGACTGTCGGGCCTGTTCCGCCTGTTTCCGCAAAAGCTTCCAGTACCAGAGATCCTCCAGCCCATCGCGGAAGTTCTCCAGTCGGATGGAAGCGAGCGGCGTGCCTTTTGGCCCGGGGTAGACCAGGTAGCCTTCTCCGTTGTATCGCTCGTCTTTGGAGAAAGCCAGTGCGCACGGGTCCCAGTCAGTAAAGGGTCCCGAGGCGATCAGTTGGCGAGGGGGGCGGTCCGGCAGCGACCACGTTCGCAGCAGCGAGTAGTAGAGGAATCCGTCGGGCCGATATTTGGCCGACATTGCCCCGTGCATGATCCGGAGATCCATCGCGGGATATTCGATAAACTGATTCGGGTAGGGATGCGCGGGCGTCTTGCAGTTGTACCACCAGACCTTCTTCCCCTGTTGGCGCGCCTCGACCGCCTTCGCCGGGTTAAAGTCGTGAATGAGCGGAATCCAGCTATCGATAGCTCCGGTTTGCCCGTCCGTTCCGTAGCTGCGATCAGTCGCCGTGGTAGCGATCTCCACTCCGGGGAACCTCGTCTTCACCGTTTGCGCGATCGTCTCCACCGCCGGGAGGTAAGCCGTGGGCACCTCGTCCATCCCGTAGAAGTAGGCGTGCTCAAGCAGATTCCGTCGCTTGGCCTCTTCATAGATCGGGGCGATCTTGTCCATTACCTTGTCAAGCATTGCGCGGTATTCCCCGCTCTCCAACCGCTTCCGCTGGAGGCCGCCGCCGAACCCGAGCGGATAGAGATTAAACGTCGCGAGGCGGCCTTGGCTGCGGAGATGCTCCAGCACTTCCCAGTCCGGAGCCTGAGGAACGTAGAGATTATCCCACCCCAGAAAATAGTCCGCCTGAAAGTCCGCCCATTGGTATTTGAGCCGCTCCCATGGTTCACCGCTCAGCCGGGTCAGAATCCGTGCCGTCGGCGCCGGGATCGCGATCGGGATCGGCGGTCGCGCGGGGAGCGTGAAATCGCGCACGCGCACCGTCAGCTTCCGGCGGACCTCCGGCGTATCCTTCGCCTTTACCGTCAGTTCGCCCTCATAGACCCCCGCTGCCTGACCCGCGTCCGGGCGAACGCGTATCCAGAAGCTCTGCGCATCGCCGTCCGCGATCGCTAGTGATTGCACAAACGGCAGTAATGGGTCCGGCCACCACCCCGCATAGGCAAAGTCATACGCGGGAGCCTCCGTCCTGACGAATCCCACCGGCGACACCGTCACGACGCCTTCAGGAAGCGCTTCCCCCTTTTCATTGACAAAGCTTCCGGCCTTCACTTCCACCTCCTCCAGCCCTTTCCCGAACGGAATGACGACCAACTGAACGCCCTCTGCTTCCCTTCGGGCCACGCTCAGCGCGGCATGGCTGCCGGTGCTTAGCGCATCCAGCGGCATTTCCCGGGGGATCACCTTTTCCGTGGAAGCCGCCCACGCTACCGCGTAGCCCTCCGCCTCGGCCCGGGCGCGTAGCGGCACCAGCGACTCCGAGCGCCGGATCTTCCGGATCAGCGCCGCTGCGTCGGACGCCGTGGCATCCAGCTGCTCCGCGTCGCCGATGCTTTCAAATCGGGCCAGCATCGCGTGCCATGCCGTCTTGAGATCGTCCGCCTCCGGGTTCTTGCGCTTCAAGGTTTCCAGCGCCGCTTTTCCTTCGCTCCGCAGAGGAGCAAGTCGCAGCTCCCTGAGCGCGACCTGATACGGCTCCGGCAGCTCGGGGAGAGGGTCGCCCTTCTTTAGCAGGAAGAGCGAGGAGATATGGAGATGAAAGTCCGCGTGAGGCCGCGTGGCATAAAGCAGTAGCGCGCCGATCCGGCTCTGATCCATGCGGTCAACCAGAATGCCCCGCATCATCGTGGACATCGGCTGAACAATCCGGAAATGCGAATACGCAGGGATCGCCGCCTTGATGCCGCGCCAGTTTCCCGTAGCCAGTTGGCTAGTGGCCTCATCCGCCACTTTCAGCCCGATCAACTGAACGCTGGCCGTAGGGTTTACCACATCCATCACCACCCGGTCGTAGTCCGACCAGTCCGTCGGAAAGCCTCGCTCCAAGCGCCACGTGGGCCACTCGTTTTTCCCCGGCTCCCATTTCGGCGTATAGAGCTTGAACGAGTACGGTTGGTTCAACCCGAAGCGCTCCGTGTACTCCATACCCGGTACGCCGCCCGGCGCTTTGACATAGTCCCAGCGATGCAACTCTCTGGCATTTGCGAACGTCAGCACCTCCAGCGGCTCGGCGATCGCGGGGAACGAAGCGGCCAGTGCAAACGTCAGCGAGAGGCAGCCCCGCGCGGACCAGCGGGAGTTTGGGGGAGACAGACGAGTCATGCCATCAACGATAACGCGCCGAAAAACTTGCCAAAGGAAAAACCAGTGGCCATAAAAAAGAACCATGCCGAAACCCGACCCGATTTCCCGATCGGTCTACCAAAGCCGTACCGAGCAGGTTCTTGCCCACCTTCGCCAATGCCTCGAGGAAGGGCTTTGGACCGGCTCGCTTCCGGCGGAGCGACAGCTTGCCGCCCAGTTGGGAGTAGGGCGAAACACCGTGCGCGCCGCGATCCAGAAGCTCCGGCAGGAAGGGCTGGTCCGCGAGCGGAGTCCACGCGGCACCCTGCTGGCTACCGAAGCGCCAGCGCCGAAGAGACGAGCGTCCTCCGTAGGGATCATTTTCAACTCCCCGGCGCAGCATCTCATCGGAAAGGAATTGATCTACTTCGGAGAAATTCAATCGTTCCTTGCCGACAAAGGGATCGAGCTTACCGCTTACCACACCACGTACCCGCCCCGTAGCGTCTCCCCGGGATTCCGGAAGATCATCGCCTCCGGCGCCTCCCATGCCCTCTGGATTCTGCTATCGCCTTCCGAAGCCACGGAGCGCTGGTGTATCGAGAACCGGGTACCCGCCATGCTGGTAGGCGCGGGAATGAAAGGCGGCCTGCCGGGAATTGCGATTGATATCTACGCGTGCTGCCGTCACGCCGTTGGCCAACTTCTGGCAAAGGGCCATCGGCGCGTCGCCATGCTCCTCCCTGTCAACGAAAAAGGCGAAGACTACCATGCCCGCCGCGGTTTCCTTGACGCCGTAGAAGAGTCCCCCCATCGGAGCGAAATCACGGCCCGCATCGAAGTGCACCAGACCACGAAAGCGAGCGTCTGCCAATCCATTGCCCGCCTGCTGGCGCTGAAGGAGCGCCCCACCGCTCTTCTGATCTGCCGGACGGGACATTATATCACCGCACACTCCTACCTGCTCAAGCGCGGCATCGACGTTCCGGGAGATATCTCCCTGATCAGCCGGGACCACGACCTTTTCCTCGGCGACCTCGTCCCGGAGCCCTCGCGCTACGAAATCGACCGTCCCCGGCTCGCGCGAGCCGCCGCGAGGCTGGCCTACCGGCTGGTGGAATTCCGAATTTCCCCACACTCCCCAAAAAGCATGATCCGAATCCCTCCGGATTTCGTGAAAGGCGAGACCTTGGCAGCGGTTGCCCGGTAGGGAAGAGCCAAGGGCTCACGTAATTGGAAAGTCGGAAACACCCGCGCGGCGGCGCGAAGAAACGGGCGAAGTCCGGAATGATGGAGATGGGTTGGGTGGGACTCGAACCCACAACCAACGCCTTAAAAGGGCGCTGCTC
>JBEBWR010000002.1:0-49353 GCA_040392045.1 Chthoniobacter flavus
TGATGGCCCGGGAATCCTTCGCCGTGATATAACACTCCGTCACATCCAGAATCGGAGCGATGCTATCCCACTCCCCGGCCCGAAATGTCACCTCCTGCGCGGAAAGTGAGGTGAGAGGAAGCAGACCGGCAGCGAGAAGTGCGAAGCGTTTCATGGGAAAGCCTCCCAAGATACCGTGACGCGAGGAGCACGGTCAACGCGCTGTTTGCCATTTCCTTCCCCCGGAGGTACACTTACTCATCAAGCCCCAAAGGAGATGAAAACCATTGCCACCTTCAGCAAACCTGAGGAAGCGCATCTGCTCCGGATGCGTCTGGAGGCGGGCGGCGTTCCGGCCTACGTGCTGGACGAGCATCTCATTCAGGCCGATTGGTTTTACTCCGACGCCATCGGCGGCGTACGCCTGCAAGTGGCCGATCACGACGTGGAGGCCGCTCGCGAAATCATGGGCGAACCCGGCGAACCGCTCGAAGGTGTGGCGTACGCCGAATGCCCGGCATGTCGCTCAAGCGACGTGGCGATCAGCGACCTGCCCCGCCGGATGTCCTTCCTGAGTATTCTTCTTCTCCGGTTCCCGATTCCTCCCGGGCGAACCCTCTATCGCTGCAAAGCCTGTGGCCAGAGCTGGAGAGGAAGTTGAGCAGCGGGATCAGCGCGATTTCGCCTGAATGATCCCAACGGCAATCGCCTCCGCGATCCGTTGGCGATGCGCCGCTTTGCGGCATAGCGCCGCCTCGCGTCGGTTGGTCAGAAAGCCACACTCCACCAGCACCGACGGATTCCGCGAATGCCGGATCACGTAAAATCCCCGCCGCTTTACTCCGCGATTCTCCGTGCGGTGGGTCCGCATCAGGTTGCGCTGAATGTAGTATGCCGCCTTGTACGACGACCGCCCGGAGTACCAGAACGTTTCATACCCTGCGGCTCCCTCGCGCTGCGCCGAGTTGAAGTGAACCGAAACAAAGAGCGCGTTGCGATACCGGTTTCCGATAGCCACGCGGCCCGGCAGCGAGACAAAGACATCGCTCCGCCGGGTCATCACCGTCTTGATCCCGCGTTTCCGCAGGATCGCATTCAGCCGGAGCGAGACGTCGAGCGTCATCATCTTCTCCGGAATCCGCTGCCCCGGTACCCCGCCCCGGTCATGCCCGCCATGCCCCGGATCAATCACCACCAGATCAAACGCACGCGCCTGATGAGCAGCAAATACCAGCAATAGCAGGGAAAGGACGAGAAAAGAGAAACGGAAGCGGGACAGGGAAAACATCGGCTCCCGCAAGGGAATAACAGGATATGCGAACCCGGAAAAGGGAAAACCGGGCAGAGTGCCGGAGTGAGCCGGAAAAGTGGGGTTACTCCTTGGGAATGGTCACCGGACGATCCGACAGCTTCGGAATATTCGAGCCGGCCGGAGCCGCTGCCTGTCCCTGCTCCAGCAGCCCACCGATCACGCGCATCCCTCCCGACTTCGCGCTGCGGCGGAGCGCCGGACGATACTTCCCGGCGAGGTAGGTCTCCTGTTGAAGGATCTCGCCATTGAGCCCAACCTCCGTATGCAGATAAGCCTTGGGTCCCGCGAGGTGCAGAATGTGGAGGTGATTATGGCCATCCAGCTCGATCTGCGGCTCCGCGCCGGTGATCAGCGGCCCCAGCGGCTGATTGCCAAAGATGGTCCCGACATTCGCATCCATCACCTTTGCATAGAGATAGTTCCCCTTCGGCTGGCGGAAGGTCATCACCGTCATCTCGCGACGATCCCCGGCAACGTCGCCTCCCGGTACGCCCACAATCTGTCGCCAGATCGTCTTGCCGTCCGTAATATCGACCAGCACGTTCTTCGACTGGAAGTACTGTTGAAGCGGGGCGAAATAGATGGAGGCGCGGACACGGTAGCCGCCAAATTCATCCAGCGGATAGAGCTGATTGAGCTTCACTTTCTGGCGCATCACCCCATTCGCCGGGATGATCATCGGCTCCAGATTATAGGTTCCCATTCGCGGTGCCACGGGGCGTCCGTCTGCCGTGAGGATCGTAAAGCTGAACCACGGATGCACGCCTTCATCGGTCAGCACAACATCCTGCCCGGAAAGGTTCCGGATCGATACCGTCGCCTCAATCGGCTCATAGCGGACGAACAGGCGGCGCTTGATGCGCAGATTGACCTGAATCTGGGCTTCCGCCACACCGGCCAGCAGAAGGAAGAAAAGAAAGAAGGGGAGGAAGAAACGACGCATAAAAGAGGGAAGATGAAAGAGGGGAAGGGGGGGAGCGAAACGGAGGGAAATAAAGCCGGTTTCCAGCGGATTGCAAGAGCCGGGAAGCAGGTCGCCCCACCTCCCGGCCCCGGCTGATTCCTGAGAGCTACTTCTTCGCGGGATCGCGGTCCGAAACGCAGCGGAATCCCAGCGAGCGCCACATCAGCATCGGCGACACGCCCTCCTGATCCATCGTGATGCGCTTGGTCAGCGGGGCGCTCATGTCGTCCGAGGTGAACGAGCCGCCCCGGATGATCGGCTGCTTGCCAAACTCATCCGTGGTCCATTCCGCCATGTTTCCCGCCATGCCGACGATGCCGAAGGGGCTGGTATCGCCCTTGATCGCGTCCACGGGGTTCCACCAGAAATAGCCGTCCACTTTCCCCTCCGACTTTTCATTCGGCTGCACAATGTAGTCCTTGCCGAAGTTCACCATCTTCGCCTTTTCGTCAAACTCATTGCCCCATGGGTACTTGAGGCCCTTCGTTCCGCGAGCGGCCTTCTCCCACTCCTGCTCCGTCGGGAGCCGCTTCCCGGCCCAGCGGGCGTAGGCATAGGCATCCCAGAAGTCGATGTTGAAGATCGGGCTGTTCAGATCAATCGGCACATACCGGGCAGGCAGACCGGCGCGGGCGCGTCCGTAGTAGATCTTCCAGCTCTTCGGGTCCGCGTCCGGAACGTGCGACTTGCCCGGCGGCTGATCGGGGTGATCAAACTCCGTCGTGGGATTTGCCTGAAGGTACGCGAGGAACCGGGCGTACTGCCCGATCGTCACCTCATACTTGTCGATCCAGAACTCCTTCGTCGTCGCGGTCTGCCCGTTCTGGTAGATAAAGTCCCCGGCGGGAATACGGACCATCTCATCGAGATTACGCTCATTGGTGAGGAAGAAATTCCGATAGAGCAGGATACCCGCCACCCAGAGCAGGATGAAGAGGCCGACCGTGGTGAGGATCACCGTCCGCTTCTGCTGCTGCTTGGCCGCTTCCACAGCCCGGATCGCCGCCTGATCCTGCGCGGTGAGCTTCACGGCGTCCACCGGGACCACCTTTGGCTCCAGCGCCTTCACTGCCTGAAGCAGCGCATTCCACGAGAGGAACCCTCCCGAGCCTCCGGCCGCCATCCGGTCCAGCAGCATTTGCAGCCCCGGATCTTGCGCCGTTCCGCCCGGCAGAACCGCCGTCACGGATTGGGCCAGCATAGCGATATCCTCCTGAATCTCGGAGGTCTTCTCCTCCGGCAGCGCCGCGAGATTGCCGAGGTACGGATGCTTGTCCTTCCCGAGGTAAATCCGCCCGGCCGCGAGCGGGGAGTGCTTGATCTTGTGATGGTAGAGATAGGTAAAGCCGTCAGATACCGTCTTGAGAATACTGAGCGCCGTGGGGTCATCCACCGTACCGCCCTCCTTCTGCAAGGCGTCGAGCGTCGTGCCGTCCACATACTCGTAGGTGTAGAAGGTATGCCCGCTCGCCTCGCCCGCCTCATAAACGGAGAGAATCCCCGGGTGCTTCACTGCCGCCTTGGCGCGTGCCGTCGCGAGAAAGCGCGACTTCGCCGTCGGATCATTCTGCTGATTCTCCTCCGAGAGCACCTTCATCGCCACCGGCCGGGCCATCGAGGTCTGTACAGCCACGTAGATCGGGCCCCACTCGTCCTGCCCGATCTTCCAGATGATATTGTAATTGCCGACCTTCTTGTTCAGCAGATCGTCGGAATCGAAAACTTCCTCCTCCAGCGAGGCCAGCGCGTCGTCGGAAACCACCGGTACGGGGACCGGCACCGGCACAGCCTGAGGAGTCGCCGTCGGCTGCGGCGTGGCAACGGGCGTCGCGGAAACCGAAGGCGTCGCCGTCGGCTGCGCGACCGGAGTCGCTTTCGGGGTGGCGACGGGAGTCGCCGTGGGCGTAGCAACCGGAGTGGCCTTCGGTGTAGCCACCGGCGCGGCGACCGGGGTTGCCCGGGGAGTTGCCACCGGGGTTGCAACGGGAGTTGCCTGAGGAGTCGCCACCGGAGTCGCCGTCGGCTGCGGCGTGGCCGTAGGGGCTGCCGGGGTTGCTACCGGCGTGGCTGTCGGAGCCGCTACGGCGCGCGGCGTCGCCATCACCTTCGGGCGGGAGGGCGCTTTGACCTTCGGCACCAGCGCATCGATCTTCGCCACAGCCGCCAGCAGCGTCTCTGCCGCGATCGGCTTGTTGAGCACTTCGCACCCCGCCGTCTGCTCGGTGTAGTCGCTGAGATCATATCCCGAGATAAAGATCGTGTGCATCTGCGGGTAGATCGTCTGCAACTCATGCCGGAGCGTGAAGCCGTCCGTCGGCTCCATCACCACGTCGGTAATGAGCAGGTCCACGCCGCCTGCGGACTCCGCGTTCTCAATGGCCAGCGGCCCGTTCGTACCAATGGTGATCTGGTAGCCGGCGTTTTGCTTCAGGATCGCCAGCAGCGCCTGAAGTATCGTAGGATCGTCGTCAACAAGGAGGATCTTCATTCGGGTAAATCGTCGGAGGGTTGCAGAGTGAGGGGAGCGGGGAATTCAGTGAGCAGGCGGGCCGGATCAGAGTGCGTCGCGTTAAGCTGCCCTTTATAATAGACATGCACGACATAGCCAAAGTAATTCCGGCGACCCGTCTGAAAGCGCCCGTCTGCCTCAGGCTCCTCTCCGGTCTGCTCGTAGGTCACTTCCAGCACCTCGGGCTGTCCGCTGCTCCAGTCGATCGGAGCCTCCGAGCCGTCCGGCAGGCGTCGTGCCAGCCAGCGATAATCCACCTGCGCCGTCGTCTCCACCAGCGAGCCATCCTGCAAGCGGTCGTAGAAATAGACCTGAATCACCACCTGTTCCGCGTCCACCGGCAGCCCCGGTAGCGCCTTCACCGGCACCCGTAGCCGGAACTTCCGCAGCGGCTGGCTGTTACCCGTATCCTCCACCGTCCCCGGTTGATTGAGGGAGAGCACCGGCGGACGGTAGTTGAAATCCTGCGGGATGAGCGAGCCGCCGATCTCGTCCTCCGTCAGCGCCGGAGTCGCGATCGCCAGCTCTGCCGCGCGCAGCTTCGCCTCCGCTGCCGCGTAGTAGATCCCCGCTTTTTCCCCGAAGTCCACGATCCGTCGCCATTGATCGAGCGCCTTCTGTTGCAGCCCCATCTTTTCGTAAATCATCGCCATCTCGGAGATCACCAGCGGATTCTCCGGAGAGAGCACCTGCGCCTCCCGCAGCCGGGTCAGCGCCGTCGCCGTGTCGCCGCGATCCCGCAGCGTCCGCGCGAGCTGGACCAGTCCGTTGACCTGCATCTCCTGTGGGCTCGTCGTCTGGGCCGACGGGAGCGGCGTCGGGCGGGGAATCACCGAGACGAGCTGCTCCTCCGCTTTTTTGGCGACAAACTGCCGCTCCGCTTCCGCCGCTGCCAACTCCGCCTCCGCGGCCAGCGCCGCCGCTTCCGCCTCCTGAGTCGCCGCGGATTTTGCCGCTGCCGTCGGAGTGGGAGCGGGAGTCGGGGGGGATGTCGCGGATTCCGCCTGCGGCTTCTCCACCGGCCGCGTCGCCAGTTGCCAGAGCAGGCTTCCCCCCTGAGCCAGCGCGATGATGCCGAGCACCGACATCGTCACCAGCAGCGCCCGACTCAGCGGCGGGCGACTGGCGGTTTTAACTGGGGGAGCCACAGACATGGGAAGAACAGATCCGTTTTTCAGGAGGGGTGAAGGGTGGTATTTAACGCCCCCGACCGTTTCCGTCCAGTTCCGATCTCAGGGAAAACATGAGGGAAGGGCGAGGAACGCTAAAAGCATTCCCCCTCCCTGTCAACAGAGCGTTAAGCCATGTCTACGCCCCCGGAACGCAAAGAATGCGGAAGCCGATATCGTGCGCCGTCGTCCCCGGAGGCTGAAACGCCCGGGCGCTTACCCGGAGATTCCCCGGGCGGGATTTCCAGCTCCCCCCGCGCACCACGCGGCGCGCTCCATCCAGAGGGCCGCGCGGATTCGTCTGCTCGCGCCCCGGATAGGTGATCAGACCGTCAAGGCACCACTCCCAGACATTTCCCGCCATCTCTTCCATGCCGAAAGGGCTCACCCCGCGAGGGAAGCTCCCGATCGGGTTGGACTCCGCAAAGCCATCGTCAATCGACGGGTCTGCCCACGGGAGGCGCGTATTCACATCCGCAAAGTTTGCGTAGACGCCCCGATCCAGCGTGTCTCCCCACGGGTAAACCCGATCGTCCGTCCCGCGCGCGGCATACTCCCACTCCGCCTCCGTCGGCAGCCGGTACTGCCGCCGCTCGTGATGACTGAGCCACTCGCAGAAACGCGCCGCGTCGTGCGCCGAGACGAACACCACCGGGTGATGATCCCCCGCGCCCGGAGCCCGCAGCGCGCGGTGCGCCGGGTCAAACTGCTCGTAGAGCGCATTCGTGATCGGCCAGCGCGAGAGGTAGAAGGCGCTGATCCCCGTCGGCGTCACCGGTTGCTCATTGGGCATCGCCCCGGGCTTGTCGCTCCCCATGCGGAATGAGCCCGAGGTCACCAGCAGCATCGGCATGCCCTGAAGCGTCGTGTAGGGCGGATACTGCTCGCGCTCCTTCGCCCGGAGAATCGGCGAGTTCGTAATCACCGGCGGGCGACGAGGGGGCGGGGCCTTGGGAGTGACCGGTTTGGGCGCCGGTTTCGCGATACGGGCGGAAGCTGCCTTTGGAGGAGCCGCCGCTGCGCCGCCGAGCATCCGCTCGTCGAGGTAGTCGTCGATCACATCCTCCGCCTGCCCACCCGTCAGTCCGAGCGCTTCGCCCATGTTGCAGAAAGCGTCGCGCTGGTCGTCCGTCATTTCGTCCACTCCCGAGAGCCGCAGCATCCGGAGGAACTCCTCCTGCGGGTTCGTCGCCTTGGTGCTGGATGGCGCGGGGGCAGGCGGTGGCGTCGGAGCGGGAGGAGGTGTAGCCACCGGCGGCGTATCGGCCAGCCGCTTGGCCCCTGTGCGGGCGATCTCCGCGTCCACAAGCCCCTGCGCCTCTTCGCGGGTCAGCCCGAGCTTCTCCCCGGTGATGAGCAGCCGCTCTTCCTGACTCGGATTGAGCGTCCCGCCCGTCAGGGCGAACGCCAGAAATTTATGAAACTCCGCCAGCGCCCCCTCGCGGGCCTGCGAGAGCAGTTGCGCGTCCAAGGCCTCCCGCCGCTCCGGGTCCAGCAGCAGCGCCCGCGCCTCCGAGAGCTTCGCCGAAGCCTCATCCAGCCCCGCCCGGAGCATCTGCGCCATCGGGTTGCTCGGCTGGCTCTTGAGCGGCAGCTTCTTCTGCCACCACATCAGGAGCAGGCGACAGTGCTCCTCAATCTGAGCGTTTGTCGGCGGCTGCCCCGAGGTATCAAGGCAGAGCCGTTCGTAGGGGTTGGCGGAGTCAAAGCGTTTCCATCCATCCCATTTCAGCGGGTTATCGGGGATCGGGTTCGGCAGTCCCATGGTGCGTAAAAACCCGGAGGATAGCCCCATGCGTTGGCGGAAGCGAGAGCGGGATCGCAGGTTTTTGCCCCTTCGACGGGGTTTTTGCGATTTTTCCGAGAAAAGGGCGTGCCGATTGCCGCATTCGCTGCTCCCATGGTATCACCTACCGCGCCATTTTCGTATGAACCGCTCCGCCGCATCCGCCTCTGACGACCCCGCCGCCCCGGTCGGGAGCCGCGTCGCCCGTGCGGCAGAGACGCGCGAGCGCATCCTGCAAGCCGCCCTCCGGCTTTTTGCCAAACGCGGGTATGACGGAACGAGCGTGGACGAAGTCGTCGCCGCCGCGAAGATCAACAAGCGGATGGTCTATCACTACTTCGCCAGCAAGCAGGGACTCTACGCCGCCGCGCTGGAGCGGGTCTTCAGCCAGCTCGCCACCATCGAGTCCGGCATCTTCACCGACGCCCCCTCCGCCGGCGTGGCGCTGGAGCGGCTGCTCACCGTCTACTTCAACTTCCTGCGGGAGCACCCCGAGTTCGTCTCCCTCCTCCTTTGGGAGAATCTCCAGGGCGGCCGTCATTTCAAGGAACTCTCCTCCGCCGTCACCAAAGCCCCCATCCTCGACGCCCTCGGGAAGATCATCGATCAGGGCATCGCCTCCGGAGAGCTTCGCCCCGAGATCGACAAGCAGCACATGCTCATCAATCTCATCGGGCTCTGCATGATCTACTACTCGAATCAACACACCCTTAGCCGCACCGTCGGGCTTGATCTGAACGACCCCGCCACTCTCGAAGCCGGTCTCCAGCACGCCCTGCGCCTTCTCCGACACGGCTTTCTTCAATAAACGCTTTCGCAAACCGAACTTGGGGCCTAACCTCCCAGCCAAATTTTCCCAATGACTCCTGAAGAACAGCTTGCCCTTCTCAAGCGCGGCGTCGCGCAGATCACCACCGAAGCCGAACTGCTGGAAAAACTCCGGCAGGGTCGCCCGTTGAACATCAAGCTCGGCGTCGACCCCACCGCTCCGGACATCCACCTCGGTCACACCGTCGCCCTCCAGAAGCTGCGCCAATTTCAGGACCTCGGCCACACCGCCATCCTCATCATCGGCGACTTCACCGCCATGATCGGCGATCCCTCCGGCCGCTCCAAGACGCGTCCGCCGATTACCCACGGGCAAGTCATGGAGAACGCCCGCACCTTCCAGCAGCAGGCCATCAAAATTCTCGATCCGGCAAAGACGAAAACCGTTTTCAACGGCGAATGGCTCGAAATGCTCACCTTCGAGGAAGTCATCAAGCTCAACAGCCGCGTCACCGTCCAGCAGATGCTTCAGCGCGAAGACTTCCGCAACCGCCTCGACCGGAACGAATCGATCCGGCTTCACGAAATCCAGTACCCCATCATTCAGGGATGGGACTCCGTGAAGGTCAAAGCCGATGTCGAGATCGGCGGCACCGATCAACTTTTCAATATCCTCGTCGGACGCGACCTCCAGAAAGAGGAGGGGATGCCCCAGCAGGTCGCCATGCTCATGCCGCTGCTTGAGGGGCTCGATGGCGTGCAGAAAATGAGCAAGAGCCTCGGGAACTACGTCGGCGTCAGCGAACCGCCCGAGACCGTTTTCGGCAAGCTCATGAGCATCACCGACACCCTCATGGAGCGCTACTACCTCCTGCTGCTCGGCGAGGATCTCCCCGAGGGACACCCGATGGACGCCAAGAAGCAGCTCGCCTTTCGGCTTACCGCTCTCTACCACAGCCGCGAAGCCGCTGAAGCCGCGCTGGAGGATTTCAATACCCGCTTTTCAAAGAAAGACCTCGCGCAAGCCGATCTCCCCGAAGTCGCGCTGGAAGGCGAGGAATCCGCCGGACTCCTCTCCGCCGTCGTGGCTGCTTACGCCAAAGCCTTCAGTATTACCCGCTCGCGAGGCGACGTCCGCCGACTCATTGAGCAGGGCAGCGTCCAGTGGAACGGCGAGAAAATCACCGACCCCAAAGCGGCTCCCGACTTCGCCGCAGGCGGCATCCTCAAGCTGGACAAAACCCGCGCCGTCCGTATCGCGGCAGCGTAGCGGTGACTCCTGACCAGCGGGGAACACCCTTCGATCTTCGCCGGATCAGGGAAAAAGCCAAGTAGCAGCGTCGGTGGCGGAAAGCCGGCCAGCGTCTCCCCATCTCCGGTCGCTTTCCTGATCGTCGCAGGGAGCGCCTTATTGAGCGCCCTGTCCGGCTGCGCATCGGCGGAGCCCCCTCTTGCCTGTGTAGCCCCCCCGTCCTCCATCGCCTCAAAGTATTTCGTCCTGAATGCCAACTTATCCTTCTTGAGCCTTCCTGCCCCTATGACACATCCTATGAGCGTTCTTCTCTCCCCCTTCGCGCTTCTCTCTCATGTTCGTCTTTCCTTCCTCCAATACCCGTGCCGTTTCGTTTCCGAAGCGATCCGCTTTCGGTCTATTGGAGCTGCTTGTAAGCGTCGCCGTCATCGTCATTTTGCTTGTCCTCGGCATTGGCTATAGCGGCCAGATCCGGCAGCAGGCCAATGCGGGAAACTGCGTTCGCCACCTCCGGCAGGTCGGCGCTCTCGCCCTCGCTTATGCCAGTGATCACCAGCAGCAGTTTCCCGCCGTGCTCAACACCGTCCGCAATCCACCCGATAGCGTCGCGTGGATGCACAAGCTCCGTTCCTACGCGGGCTACAACGCACGTTCGATGGGGGCCGCGCCTCTTCCCCGGGCTGTCGGGATATTCTATTGCCCCTCGCTAAGCGGAGCCGATCGCGACGGGCGCCGCGTCGGTTACTTTTATAACGCGCAGATCTCCTCCACCCGCAGCTACCGGATCACCCGCCTCCTGAGCGCCCCTACCTTCCTGATCGTTGAGGGGAGCCCCGCTAACATCGAAGCCATCGGGCCCAACAGCAACGCCATCGCCTACCGCCATCGCGGCTCAGCCAACGTCCTCTTCGCCGACGGTCACGTTGTCTCCTATCACTCCCCTATCTCCAAAGACGCCGAGGAGTGGGGCGCACGCCTCTCCGCCGACTCGCTATGAACCGCATCACCGTTCGTCTCCTTTTCTTTCTTATCGGGCTTGCCTCCTGCTCTGTCATCGCTGCCCCGTTGGAGATCGAGCTCGTCCCCGTTGGCGATCCGGGAAATGCTCCGGACCCGGTTACCGATCACCGGTTTGGAGTCGTGGACTACGCTTATGAGATAGGTCTTTTTGAAATCACCAACGCCCAGTACACCGCCTTTCTCAACTCCGTTGCCAGCAGTTCCGACCCTCATCAGCTCTACCATCCAAAAATGACCGAAACCCCGGAAGGCGGCATCCTGCGGAGCGGTGCAGAGGGTAGCTATCACTATGCGCCAAAACCCGGAGCGGATGATAAACCTGTTAATTTCGTCAGCATCTATGACGCCGCACGCTTTGCGAACTGGCTTACCAACGGTCAAAGCGCCGACGGGACGGAGTCCGGCTCCTACGACCTTAGCGGAAACCGTCCTCAGGATCAGTTCACCCGCATGAGCGCCCCCTCCAACTGCCGCCTGCAATACTTTATCGCCAGCGAGAATGAATGGTACAAAGCCGCTTACTACGACCCTACCCTCGAAGGCGGTGCCGGCGGCTACTGGCAGTACCCTACTCGCTCCAATCGGCCACCTTCGCGGTTGGCTCCCTATGATGCGGGTAATCGGGCCAACTATGGAAACTACGAAAAAGCTCCTCTTGCAGTAGGGACGTACGCCAATAGTCCCAGCTACTACGGCACCTTCGATCAGGAGGGAAACGTTGCAGAATTCACTGATACCCTTGATCGGAAGAATCGCATCCGGCGTGGTTCACACTACGCCAACTATCACATCGGAAGTTCTCACCGGGACGGCGACTTTCTGCCCATTAAATCCGCTGTCCTCGGCTTCCGGATTGTCGCTATCCCCGTACCCTAACCCTCCTATCCTATGATTCGTAAATTCTGTCTTACCCTTGTCGCCACGGCGTTGCTTCCCATCGGAGCTTTAGCTCAGATCGCCATTGATTTTGTCTCTGTTGGAGATATCGGAAACGCTTCAGACCCCGCGACAGGAAGTGTTTACGGCTCCGTAAGCTATGGCTACCAGATCAGTACCTACGAGATCACTAACACCCAGTACGCCGCCTTCCTCAACGCCGTCGCCATCTCCTCCGACGCGAGCGGACTTTATAATGCCAACATGGGTAGCAGTACACATGGCGGCATCCTCGCCAGCGAATCCGGCGGCAGCTATAGCTACAGCGTAAAAGCCGGATTTGAGAGCAAACCGGTCAACTTTGTCAGCATCTACGACGCCGCGCGCTTCGTCAACTGGCTCACCAGCGGCTCCACCGAGACCGGCTCCTACAATCTCGGCGCCACCACCGACGCCGCTCGTTTTGCCCGCACGGCCGCAGCCCCGGGAACTGCCGTCCAGTATTTTATCACCAACGAGAACGAATGGTACAAAGCCGCCTACTACGACCCCACTCTCAATGATGGCGACGGCGGTTACTGGGAGTTTCCGACACAGTCCAACACTGCGCCCTCCCGCCTGGCTCCGTATGGCAGTCCCAACCGCGCCAATTATGGCAGCTACGCCAAGACCGTTCTCGACGTCGGTACCTATACCGGAAGCGCCAGCTACTATGGCACTTTCGATCAGGAGGGGAATATCTCCGAATTTATGGAAACCCTCTCCGGAGCTACCAACCGGATCCGACGCGGCTCACACTTCGATAATTACCTGACCGGTCGCAGCAACATTGCCTATGATACCCGTGCCACCGAAGCCTCCACTCAAGGGTTTCGCATCGTTGCCATTCAGGTCATCCCCGAACCCTCCACGGTCTTCCTGTTGGCAGGAGGGGCCGGTGCCGCACTTGCCATTGCCGTACGCAGGAAAGGTCGCCGTGGCTTTCTAAATTCCTAATAGAAATAAAGTCTACATGATCTATCGCACTTGCGCCGCCCTCCTTCTGCTCGTGCTCTCCTCGGGAGCGTCACGCTGCGAAGCCCTTGATCTTATCCGCGACGGACAACAACTCCCCGCGATCGACGTCATCAACCCTGATGGGCTTCCCGTGCTGTCGCAGGCGGAGAGAGAGCTAAGCCGCGCATTGCAGATCATGACCGGCGGAGAGGCCGCAAATCCCCCGGCTGGCAGGATCATCATCTGCCGGCACGCAGACCTGCCCGAAGCGCTCCGCACCGCGCATCCGCTTTCAGGGGGAAGCAAAGAAGAGATCGTCATCCTCCGCGATGAAGACCGTCTTTATATCACCGGCGCCTCCGGGCGTGGTACGCTTCAGGCCGTCTACACCTTCCTGCATCAGGTCGCCGGAGTCCGCTGGCTCTGGCCGGGAGAGAGCGGCGAGCGTATCCCGCAGCCAAAGCAGCTAGCGATAAAGCAGGCGGTGATACAGGAGACGCCCGCGATCGCCTACCGCTCCTTTAGTTTTAGCGGTACCAATCTCTACGACGACGATGCACACCTCTGGTCTTCCCGTAACCGCTTGAACGTCGCCAATCTTACGCCGTGGATGACGGGGATAACGCCCGAAGAGGCCATAGCCCGAAATCGGCGGTTAGGTTTGCTAAACCGCTGGACCGGACATAGCGTCATTCTTGCACCGGAGATTCTGAAGGCACACCCCGAGTATGTAGCGGAGTACTCCGGCGTCAGGAAAAATTTCAGCTCACACTCCGCCCACCTCTGCTGGTCAAATCCCGGCGTGCAGCATGAGGTCGCCAAAGTACATCGCGAACTAGCGATTCGCTATCCAGGGATCGATATTTTCAGCCTCTATACCGCCGACCACGGGCAGTATTGCCAATGCGCCAACTGCGTCGACATGGCCCCGGACATCTCTACCCGCTGGCAGCTCTTCTCGCGGCCGCTGATCGCGGCGATCAAAGAAGTCCGTCCCGACGCGCAGGTCTGGACTCTGGCCTACGATGCGTATCGTCTGCCGCCCAAGGAAGTTGCGCCCTACGATCAGATCGGCTACACAATCTACAACGGTTCCTACCGTTTTCCCTATGGCAGCGGAGCAAAAGCCAACGCCGCCGCCCTCTCGCAGATCGCGAAATGGCAGGAAGCCGGAGGGAAGATGGGGATCAGGAACTACGAGTTAATCCCCTTCAGTGGACCGGGCGGATACCTTCCCTTGGTCTACTTTATGACCGATCAGGTCCGCTATGCCGTCGCGCATGGTTTGGAGCAGTATAATAGTGAGATCATCCCGCTCTCCATCCCCCAAGGGGGCGCTCCCGAGGCTCAACGATGGAATGTCAACCGGATCAATGCCTACGCTCTCGCACAGGCTGCGTGGGACGCTACCCTTGAGCCGGAAGCCATTGTACGCGACTGGAGCCGCGCGGCGTATGGTGGGGCCGCCGCGCCCATGCAGCGTTATTATGAGCTGATGGAGCATGCATGGCGTCATGCCCCCGGTGATATCAATAGCTTCCACCATACCGGAGCCGTCTTCATGCCCGGCTATATCACTAGCGAACTGCTCGAAGAAGTCGCCCCGCTTTTCCGGGAGGCTCGTTCGCTGGTGATGGGAATGCCTGCGGGCGATGCCCGTCGGAAAGCGTTGCAAGCCGTCATATTGGAACAGCGCATCTTTAACGAATGGCGCGACGTCTACTTGAATGCCCGGCTTCCTCCGGCTATCGACAACCTTCAAGTCCAGCGCGTTGGAGAGAGCCGATGGACCCCGCTGGTAAACGGCGAATCGTTCAAGCTGGAATGGGATGAGAAATCGCTGCACCTCCTCTGGCGTGGAATCACCCATCAGGATGGCTCGCGCAGTGTCCGCTTTGAGCATCCCTTTGAAACCGGCAGCGGGATCGCTATTTCGCTTTCTCTCTCCGACGGGCAGACCTCCGCCGAGCATATCAGCATCACCGGTGACCGCACCCCGCTTCCTGACAACGCCGTCCGTGCCGTTAGCAAGAACGGCGAATGGAAGATGATCATCTCGCGCGACGTCGTGCCGAATGTCGAAAAGCCCGCGCGATGGATCGGCCTGAGCCTCATCAGTGGAAGTGCTGGGCAGTCTCACAAGCTCTGGCCCTCAGACAAGCTTCGCGACTATGGGAAGGCCTACCTGCATGAGCGTCCGCTGCCCCGCGTGGCATGGCTTGAAGGTGACCTCAAGCGACCGAATCCGATGCACCTCGTCCTGCGTTCGCTAGGCTGGGAGTCGCGGCGCATCGCATCGGTCGACGCGGAGGACTACGACTTGCTGATCATTCGCAGCGGACTGGGGCGGGGAAGACTCAGAGCGGACGCCATGAGCACTCACCTGAAAGCGTTCCTCGACCGGGGCGGGATGGCGCTGGTTATTGCCGAAAGTACCGTCCCCTTGGCTCAGTGGCTGGATGATCCTGACAGCGCGGTCAGCGTCGTTGCCCCGCCGCTCTTACGCCGGGTCGCGGATCGTCTGGATCAAGGCGAATGGTTGCGCCGCCCGCACGATCTCGGAAAGTGGCTGCGCTCCGGCACCACGCCGGTGTCAGGCTTCCAACCGCAGAACCCCGAGAAATGGCGCGTAATGGCTTCCTTGCCGCTCAAGGATGGCGGTTCTCGCCCCTTTATGCTGAGTCGCCACATCGGCAGTCACGGCAGGGGTACGCTGGTTCTTACCACGGAAAAGCTAGGCTATGCTGGAGGCTTCACCACCTTTGGCGACCGGAATACCGATCGCGTCGGACCGCTGTTGGAGAACCTCTGGCAGGAGCATAAGTCGCGTCCGCTACAAGTGCGCGAAGTTCATGGTGCTGCGTCGATAGACCCGGGGAGATAGCTCGCTATGGCGCTTGAACCATGAGGAAAAGTCCGCCTGCGAGCTGAACCCCAGTTCGCAGGCGATAACCTTGATAGCTACCGAGGAGTGCCCGAGCATCCGCCGGGCGTAAGTGAGGCGACGGTGATGGAGATAGCGGGCGGGCGTCGTCTCAAAAGTAACCTCAAAGAGATGCGCCAGATGCCGCGCTGAGACGCCGGTCAACCGCGTCAGGCGGGCCGGATCAAACGCCAGATCCAGCGGCCACGCGTCCAACTGGCGCAGCGCCACCATCAGACGATCATCAATGGGGCCGACCCGTGCCGGAATCAACCCCTCCTCCATCATCGCGCTGAAGAGACAGCGGAGAAAAGCAAGTCCCAGTTCCTCAAAAAGCAGGTAATGATGCAGGTGCAGCATCGCCTTTCGGGAGGCATGTGAATCATTAGGGAGGAACTCGCGGGTCTGCTCAAAAAGAGCCCTCCCATAGTGTTCGAGTTTGGGATAACGCGCCGCAGGGAATTTCAGGCTCAAGCCGTTCTCGAAAAGATGCAGGCCATCCGGCCAACAGGCCTGAAACTGGATGGAAAGAATCTGCGCATCTTCAGAGAATTTCTGACGGCGCGGGCCGGGGTGCGCCACGACCCAATCCCCCGCGTGTGCCACGATCAGCTTCCCATCGTTCTCCACCTCCACGCTCCCGCGCCGAAGCAGCCAGACATAGTGATTGCCTGGCTGCCGGATCGTCGCGTCGCGTCCGATCTGAGGAACCTCGCCCGAGATGACATGGACCACCACCGGTCGCAGGCTGAGCCAGTCCTCAAGTCGGCAGGTGAAGTCCATGAGCGAAAATCAGACGACGATATTCACCAGCTTGCCCGGAACGACGATCACCTTCCGCGCAGGCTTGCCGCCCATCGTCTCGGCGACCTTCGCATTCGCCAGCGCCAGCGCTTCGAGTTCCTCCTTCGATGCCGTGCGGGGGACCACCAGCTTGTCGCGCAGCTTGCCATTGACTTGCAGCACGATCTCCACCTCGTCCTCCACCAGCGCGGATTCATCCCACTTCGGCCACGGCTGATCTTCGAGAATCCCCTGCGCGCCGAATGCCGCGTCCAGCTTCTCCCACAGCTCGCGCGTGATGTGCGGCGCAAACGGGTTGAGCAGCACGAGCAACGTGCGGAATGTCGACACCGGACGTACCTCCGAGTGTGTCAGCGCGTTCGTGAGCACCATCATCTGCGAGATGGCCGTGTTGAACGCCAGCGTCTCCACATCCTCGGTCACTTTCTTGATCGTCGCATGGAGCACCTTGTTGAGCGCCTTGTCCGGCTGGGCATCGGTGGAGAGTCCCTTGCCGACGTAGATCCACTGCCCTTCCTGATTCTCCTCCATCGCCAGACGCCAGACGCGCGCGAGGAATCGCGCCACGCCCTCCACGCCCGTCGTGCTCCAGGGCTTCATCTGCTCCAGCGGCCCCATGAACATCTCGTAGAGCCGGAAAGCGTCCGCGCCGTAGTCGGCGATCACATCGTCGGGGTTGACCACGTTCCCCCGGCTCTTGGACATCTTCTGTCCGTCCTCGCCGAGGATGATTCCCTGGTTTACCAGCCGCTGGAACGGTTCCGGCGTCGAGAGATGGCCGAGATCAAAGAGCACCTTGTGCCAGAAGCGCGCGTAGAGCAGGTGCAGTACCGCATGCTCCGTCCCGCCGACGTAGAGATCAACCCCGCCGGGGTTCTTCCCTGCGCCCATCCAATACTCTTCCGCCTCGCGGCTCACAAAGCGCTCCGTATTCTTCGGATCGCAGAAACGCAGGTAGTACCAGCACGATCCCGCCCACTGCGGCATCGTGTTCAGCTCGCGCTTCGCCGTCTCCGAGTAGGCGACCCACTCCGTCGCCTTCGAGAGCGGCGGCTCGGGGGTGCCCGTCGGCTTGAAGTCTTCAAGATCCGGCGGGGTCAGCGGCAGCTCTGTCTCCGAAAGCGGATGATGCCGGCCGTTCTCCCAGATAATCGGGAACGGCTCGCCCCAGTAGCGCTGACGGGAGAAAAGCCAGTCGCGCAGTTTGAAATTGATGCTCCGGCGTCCCAGCCCGTGCTCTTCCAGCCAGGTGGCAATCCGCGTCTTCGCCTCCGGCGTCGGCAGTCCGTCGATCAGCTCCGAGCCGACCGCGATCCCGTCGCCCGTAAAGCCGACCGACTCCTCCGCGCTCTTCCCCGGAGCCTGCACCACCGGGCGCACCGGCAGGTCAAACTTGCGGGCAAACTCCAGATCGCGCTCGTCATGCGCCGGGACCGCCATGATCGCCCCCGTCCCATACCCTTGCAGAACGTAGTCTGCGATCCAGACCGGCACCGGTTCGCCGTTCACCGGGTTGACCGCATACGCGCCGGTAAAGACGCCGCTCTTCTCCTTGTTAAGCTCCGTGCGCTCCAGATCGCTCTTGCGCGCCGTCCGCTCGCGGTAATCGCGCACGGCAGGCCACTGCTCCTCCGTGGTCAGTTCGTCCACCAGCCGATGTTCCGGCGCGAGCACCATATAGGTCGCCCCGTAGAGCGTGTCCGGGCGGGTCGTAAAGACCGTGATCGTGTGATCGCCCTCCGCGGATTTGAAATGCACCTCCGCGCCTTCGCTCCGCCCGATCCAGTTCCGCTGAAGCAGCTTGATGCTCTCCGGCCAGTCGAGTCCGTCAAGCTCGTCAATAAGCCGCTGGGCATACGCCGTGATCCGCAGCATCCATTGGCGCATCGGGCGACGCTCCACCGGGAAGCCACCCACCTCGCTCTTGCCGTCGATCACCTCCTCGTTCGCCAGCACCGTCCCCAGCCCCGGGCACCAGTTCACCGGTGCTTCGGAAACATAGGCGAGCCGCACACTGTCGGGGTCGTTCCCCGTGTAGGTGCCGATCGGCTCCGCCCGGTTCGTTGCGGGGTTAAACCACGCATGGTAAAGCTGGAGAAAGATCCACTGCGTCCAGCGGTAGTAAGCCGGATCGCTCGTCGCAATCTCGCGGGACCAGTCGTAGCCAAAGCCGATCGTCTTGAGCTGCGTCTTGAACTTCGCCACATTCTGCGCCGTCGTCACCGCCGGGTGTTGACCGGTCTTGATCGCATACTGCTCCGCCGGGAGGCCGAACGAGTCCCACCCCATCGGGTGAAGCACGTTGTAGCCGTTCATCCGCTTGTAGCGCCCGATGATGTCCGTCGCGGTGTACCCCTCCGGATGCCCGACGTGCAGCCCCGCCCCGCTGGGGTAGGGGAACATATCGAGCACGAAGTACTTCGGCTTTGCGGGATCGAAGCCCGGCTCCCCGGGGTTCGCCACGCGGAACGTCTGCTCTTTGTCCCAATGGTCCTGCCACTTGGGTTCAAAAAGGTCAAAAGGGTACGGCTTGCGGCGGTCGCTACTGCTCATGCTGGAGATTGGTCGGGTGAAAAAAGTGCGCGATTCTCCCCCATGCCGACGGGCCGGGGAAGCCAAAAAAAACGGAAGGGGACAAGCGGGGAGTGCTTACTCCTCCTCTTCTTCCTCCCCGTCCTCGTCATCATCGTCTTCTTCTTCGTCGCCTTCCTCCTCCTCGCTCAGCTCCTGCTCCGACATTTTTTGGAGCACATCGCTCATGTCGTCCACCTCTTCCCATACCTCGCGGCTGACGTAGATCGGCGCTTCCTGCTGGAGCGCCAGCGCGATGCTATCGCTCGGACGGGCATCCAGCTCGATGATCTTTCGCTCCCGGGTCAGCTCATTCTCCGCACTGATGATCAGCCGGGCAAAATACGTCCCGCTCTTCACGTCGTTGATGATCACCCGCTCCACCTTTCCGCCAAACGCCGTCAGAAGGTGCGCCATCAGGTCATGAGTCAGTGGCCGCTCCTTGGGGGCGTCGCTCAGAAACATCGTGATCGCGCCCCCCACGTACGGGTCCACGTAAATCACAAACGTCTTATCGTCATTCCCCAGAAAAACGGCGCGCCCGGGCGTGGTCGGCAGCACGGCGCGCACTTCTACTTCAACCACCGGTTTGCTCATACTCCGGTAACGTAATGGCGCAATCCGGTCGTGTCTATGACTTTGACACTGGGGCGTGTTCACGAATTGAGAAAGATGGATAGAATGACCAATTTTGAGATCAAAATCGGGCTTCTGAGGGAGGCCGAATCGAGATTCGGACACCCGAAGAAACCGACTTTTGAGCCCAAAAGGGGTGTTTTAGCCGCTTTCGGCAAATTCGTGAACACGCCCTACAATGGCGGCAGATCGGGAATCGGCGCAAGCTGCGGGAGCGGCTCCAGATCCGGGATCGGCGGCAGCGACGTCGGCACACCCGAGGGGGCCTGTACGGGAGCCGTCGGCACCGGTGCCGCAGGCTCGCCCGGCGGAAGGATATGAACCGTCGGCGTCGTCGGGGTATTGTGACCTGTCTCGGGCAGCATCACGAGATCGCCCGCCTTCGGCGTCCCGTTGTTAATGTCTCCGAGGAAAAAGGGCGGCGACCGCTGAGGGCTGACGGTCAGAGTCGCTGTCTGCTCCTGCGTGACGGGATCGATCGTATAAAGCTTCAGTCCCGGCGTGATATTCGCGTAAACGTTCAGCAGCGCAAAACCCAGCCGGTCGCGCACCGCTTTCACCTCGCCCACGCGCTGATCCCCATGTCCGCCCGTCCGGGCCGCCGAGAGAGGCTGCTTCGGCTTCCGCGCGGCACACCCCGTCAGCCCCGAAGCAAGGCAGGCCATCAGGATCAGGAGAAGCAGTCGCAGAGGAAGGCGGGAGATCATAGGGGATGATAAAAAATCATCGAATCAGATTTCCGCTTCGGCGGCAACCTTCGGCTTGCACCGCAGCCTCCGCCCCGTTATTAACCCCTGAATGGGTCAACAACTGAAAAAAGTCGCCAAGCGCCGCCGTCGTGTGGCTTACCTCGAACGCAAGAAGGAAGCCGCCGCCACGGCAGCCGCAGTGGCCAAAAAGAAGAAGTAATCGCCGCCCCCTTTTTCATCGGAGGAGGGGGAGAGATTGTTTCATCGCGCCGTGACCGTGGCGCGAGCACCCCATCCGGGATGTTCGCCAAAGGGTCACGGCTTTTTTTTCGCCCGATCCGGGCGGATGATTGACCCACATGGCCCGCTTTCTTCTCGTCGACGCGCACAGCATCATCTTCGCCTGGCCCGAGCTGCGCAAGCTCCATGCCCGCCGGATGATCCTCGCCCGCGAAGCCCTGATCCGGAAGCTCACCGCCTACCATGACGTCTCCGACACCCGCGTCGTCGTTGTCTTTGACGGTCAAGGCCCCCGCACCCGCGAGGAAACCCTCCCCGGCGGCATTCAGGTCTTTTACTCCGCCACCGGCCAGACCGCCGACGCCGTCATCGAGCGTCTCGTCGCCGCGTACGCCGGAGAACACGACCTCACTGTCGCCACCGGCGACTTCCTTGAGCAGCAGACCGTCACCACTTTCGGAGCCATCGCCATCACCCCCGAGATGCTCCAGACCCTTCTGGACGAAAGCGAGCGCGACCTTCAACAGACGATCCGCAAGCACCGCCGGAAGTAAAGCCCGTCCTCCCATTGCCTTCTCCTCCTTTCACGTGATCCATTTTCCGGTAAAGACGTGAAGGTGCGAAGACACGAAGGATGAAAGAAATAAAATAAAATCCATTGACACTTTTTCCGCCGAGGTGTAGCCAATGCTACATCAATTAGTAGCCTGTGCTACATTTCCGAATCAAACTATGAAATCTCTTCCTATGAAACGTCTCCCTTGGTTTCTCCTTCTCCTGCTTCTCGTCTTCCTCCGCCCCGGCGCAGCCGTTGCCGCAGAGAAACCCGTCAAAGTCGCCGCCACCATCGGCATGATCGCCGACCTCGTCGCGCAGGTCGGCGGCGACCGTGTTGAGCTTGAGCAGCTCATGGGTCCCGGCATCGACCCTCACCTCTACAAGCCCACCGCCCGCGACGCCGCGCTGCTCACCCGCGTCGATGTCATCTTCTACTCCGGCCTGATGCTGGAGGGGCGGATGAGCGACCTCTTTTCCCGCCTCGCCAAGGGAGGGCGCAAAGTCTACGCCGTTACCGACGGCATCGACCGCAAGCAGCTTCTCGCCCCCGAGGGTTTCGAAGGCCACTACGATCCACACGTCTGGTTCGACGTCAGCCTCTGGGCGCAGACCGTTCCGGTCATCGTGCGCGGCCTGAGCGAAACCGACCCCGCCGGGAAGGCCGTCTACGAACAGAACGGCGCGGCCCTCTCCGAGCGGCTCACCGCTCTCCACGAATGGTGCAAAGCCGAGAGCGCGAAGCTCCCGGAGGCAAAGCGCATCCTCGTCACCAGCCACGATGCTTACGGGTACTTCGGACGCGCCTACGGCTTCAAAGTCGTGGGGCTTCAGGGCGTCTCCACCGTCTCGGAAGCCGCGCTTGCCGACATGGCCGGGCTGGTCGATTTCATCAAAGCGCAGCGCGTCCCCGCGATCTTCGTCGAGAGCAGCGTGAACCCCGCCGCGCTCCGGCGCGTCGCGGAAGACGCCAAAGTCGCCATCGGCGGCGAACTCTATTCCGACGCCATGGGCAACCCCGGCGAGCAGAAGGAGGGCTTCGACGTCGGCACTTACGACGGCATGGTCCGCTACAACCTCACCACCATCGTCAACGCCCTCAAGTAACAGCACTCCTTCCATGTCCTTTTTCACCACCCCGGCGTGGGCGGCGCTGCCGTTCCTCGCATCCGGACCGGTTACCGCTATCGCAGAATCAGCCGTCGATCCCTTCGCCAGCGCTCACTCCGAGATCTGGAGCAACGTCAGCGGCGGAGAAAAGCGCGGAACCGTCTCCACGCAGCATCTCCATTTCGGTGTTGCCCTCGACCTTGAGCGTCTTATCGGCTGGCGTGGAGCCACCCTGCGCAATGCCTGGCACGCCCCGCTCGGTCGTGATCTCTCCGGGGAGTACGTAGGCAATCACCTTACTATCAGCAACGTCGCCGCTCACCGCTCCCTCTACCTTTACGAGCTGTGGCTCCAGCAGAGCTTTGCGGGCGACACCCTCTCGCTCCGCCTCGGTCAGCTCGCCGCCGACGCAGAGTTCGCTACCACTGAGTATGGCAGCCTCTTCATCAACTCCGCCTTCGGCTGGCCTCCCTTCCTCTCCGGGAACCTTCCGAACGTCGGTCCCGCCTTCCCCAAAGGCGCGCCGGGCCTCCGCCTCGCCTTCACGCCCACGCCGGAGTGGACCCTCCAGAGCGCGGTTTATCAGGGCGACCCCTTTGCCGATGAAGAGAGCTACAACGGCACCCGCTGGAAGCTCGATTCCGCCATCGGCGTCACGTGGCTGAACGAACTTCACTACGGCTGGAACCAACAGGAGGAAAGTTCTGCCCTCCCCGGCATCGCCAAGCTCGGCATCTGGTACCAGAGCGCCAATATCGAAGATCCCTCCTCTCACCATGTCCACTCCGGGAATTACGGCGCCTACCTCATTGTCGATCAGATGATTTATCGGAAACGGGATGCGCCCGCTGATCAGGGCATCGGCTGGTTTTGCCGCATCGCCACCAATCCTCACGAGCGGAACTTCATCAGCCGCTACCTCGACACCGGCTTCCGGTGGAAAGGAGCGCTTCCCGGTCGTGAGAATGACGAGCTCGGCCTCGCCTTCGCCTACGCCGGACTGTCCAAAAGCGCGCAGGAGCAACTGCGCGAGGAAGGAGCGCGAGATCCCGGAGCCGAGATGCTGCTGGAGCTGACCTACCGCTACCAGTGCACCTCATGGTGCGCTCTCCAGCCGGACCTCCAGTATGTCATCCGCCCGGGAGGCACCGCTGATTACCGCAACGCGGTCGTCCTCGGCCTCCGGCTCGCGTTGGAATTCTGAAACCGGCAGGATGGTAGCCGACGTTACAAATTTCCCTTTCCTTCATTCCCACGCTTCGTTACGTTTCTTTCTTCACCATGACCGACACTCCATCCCCGCCTCCGCTGGAGGTGCATGATCTGACGGTGGCCTATCATCAGAAGCCGGTCCTCTACGGCGTCGACGTCGCCGTACCGCCCGGGAGTCTCGTCGGGATCATCGGCCCGAACGGCGCGGGGAAATCGACCTTCATCAAAGCCGTCATGGGCCTGCTCCCGCTCTCCAGCGGCTGGGTAAAGCTCTTTGGCGAGCCGCTCTCGCGCGGCGGTCACCGCGTCGGCTACGTTCCCCAGCGGGAATCGGTCGACTGGGATTTCCCTGTCAGCGTGATGGACGTCGTCCTCATGGGGCGCTACGGACGGCTCCGCCTCGGCCAGCGGCCTACCCGGGCCGACCGCGAGATCGCCCGCGACTGCCTCGACAAAGTGCGCATGCTCCCCTTCGCCAACCGCCAGATCGGCAACCTCTCCGGTGGTCAGCAGCAGCGTGTCTTTCTGGCGCGGGCGCTGGCTCAGGAGAGCGACCTCTACCTTATGGACGAGCCATTCGTCGGCGTTGACGCCGCCACGGAGGCCGCCATCATCGCCCTGCTGCGGGAGCTTAAAGAGCGGGGGCGCACCCTTCTCGTCGTTCACCACGACCTCACCAGCGCCCGCGATTACTTCGATCACCTGATGCTGCTGAACATGCGGCTCGTCGCCTTTGGCCCCACGGCGGAAGTCTTCACCCCGCGCCTGCTGCAAACCACCTACGGCGGACGGCTCTCCATCCTCACCGACGTCGCTCAGACCCTCGGCTCCCAACCGTAGAGAGAGGAGATGAACGCCCTGTCGCTCCATCGCCCGCACCGGCTCCTGCCGCTACTGCTCCTCGTCCTCTGCTGCGTGTTTCCGTCTCTGGCAGAAGCCGCGCGGATCAGCGAGCTGACCGATACCGGTATGCTCACGCGAGCCGTGCGCTTCTTCACCTTTCAGGACCCGTCGCTACGCTACGCGCTGGCTGGTTCCATGCTTCTCGGCGTCTGCTGTGGGCTGATGGGAGCCTTCCTCGTGGTCCGCAAGCTTGCCCTCATGGGCGATGCCCTCTCGCACGCCGTCCTCCCCGGCGTCGCCCTCGGCTACCTCTGGAATCTTACCAAAGACCCCTTGGCTATCTTCATCGGAGCCACCCTCGCCGGACTGCTCGGCGCGGCTACGGTCCAGCTCATCCGCTCCACCACCCGCCACCGCGAAGACGCCGCCCTCGGCTTCGTCCTCGCTTCCTTCTTCGGCGTCGGGATCTGCCTCTTCACCATGATCCAGAACCTCCCCGGCGGGAACAAAAGCGGGCTCGACCAGATGATGTTCGGGCAGGCCGCCGCGCTCGGGCGAGGGGACGTGATCCTGCTTGCCTGCGTCACCTTTCTCGCCGTCATCGCCGTACTGCTCTTCTATAAAGAGTACCTGCTCACCAGTTTTGACCCCGGCTTTGCGCGCTCCATCCGGCTTCCCGTCCCGTTCTTTCACTACAGCCTCATGCTGTTGCTCGCCTTCGCCATCGTCGCCTCACTTCAGGCGGTCGGCGTCGTCCTCGTTTCCGCCATGCTGGTGATCCCCGCGTCGGCGGCCTACCTGCTCACCGACCGCTTTGCTCGGATGCTTCTCCTCTCCGCCCTCTTCGGTCTCTGTACCGGGGCCATCGGCGCATTCTTTTCCTTCGTCGGGCGCAGTCTTCCCACCGGCCCTTTCATGGTCCTTGCCGCCGCCGTCGTCTTTGCCCTCGCCCTCTTCTTCGGGCCGCGCTACGGCATCCTCCCCCGCTGGTGGCGCCAGCGCTCCCGTTCCGCCCGTATCCAGCGGGAAAACACCCTCAAAGCCATCTATCACGTACTGGAGAAAGACGACTTCCGCCGCGAAGCCGTCACCTTCAAGGAGCTCGCCGCGCACCGTCGCGAAACCCTTGAGGAAGCCCGTCAGCAGATCGCCCGGGTCGCCGACGTCGAGCTGGTCACGGTGCAGGGCGATGTCATCGCGTTCACGCCCGACGGCTGGCAGCGCGCCTGCGAGATCGTCCGCAATCACCGCCTCTGGGAGCTCTACCTCACCCACGCCGCCCGCATCGCTCCCGACCATGTGCATGAAGACGCCGAGATGATCGAGCACGTCCTCGGCGAAGACACCGTGCGCAAGCTGGAGCGTCGGCTCAACTACGCCCGCCGCGATCCGCACGGCAAACTCATCCCCGGGCTTGAGGATATTCGCCAGGGCCCTCTTGGTCCTGCCATTCCGCCCGGCGGGCCTACCGTTCCACCTACCGCATGAGCAGCCTCGTTCCATCCTTCGATTGGCAGCAGGTCTTCCTCCAGCCGTGGAGTGACGCCCCCGCCTTCTCCTGCTGGATCGTCCTCATGGGCTTCCTCGCCACCGCCGCCTGCGGCCTCGTGGGGAACTATCTCCTTCTCCGGCGCATGGCCCTCGTCGGCGACGCCATCAGCCACAGCATCCTCCCCGGGCTCATCGCCGCGTTCCTCCTCTTTCGCACCAGTAATACCTGGACCATGTTCTTCGGAGCCTTCGCCGCCGGGCTGGTCACCGTCGCGCTCATCAGCTTCATCCAGCGACACTCCCGCATCAAGCCCGACGCCGCCATCTGCATCGCCTTTACCACCCTCTTCGCCCTCGGCGTCGTCATGCTCAGCCAGTTGGAAGGGCGGGGGAGCTTTCATCTGGACGCCGAGTGCGTCCTCTACGGCGAGATCGCCATCATCCCGCTTGAGATTCCGGTTACCCTTGGCGGATTCACCCTCGGCCCGCCCTCCGTCATCCGCATGGGCATCGTCCTCCTGGGGATCGTCGCCGCCATCGCCTTTTTCTACAAAGAGCTGCTCATCACCAGCTTTGACCCCGGGCTGGCCCGCTCCATGGGGATGCGCACCGGCCTCTGGCACTACGGGCTGATGAGCGTCCTCGCGCTGGTCATCGTCTCCTCATTCGAAGCCGTCGGAGCCATCCTTGCCGTCGCCATGCTCATCGTCCCGCCGATGTTCGCCGCGCAGCTCTCCGACCGCCTCCCCGCGCGGCTCGGGCTCACCGTCCTGCACGCCGCGCTCAGCGCCATCATCGGCTACCACCTCTCCGTCTGGCTGAGCTGCTCCGCTGCCGGGGCGATGGTCGTCGCCGGAGCCGCTCTCTTCGCACTCGTCTGGGGCGGCACCCTCCTGCGCCAGCGGCTTCAGCGGGGAACCGCTACTCCCCCATCACCTGATAATTTCCCGGAGCCGTCCCGCTAAAGATCACCTCCGTCGGCGACACCCGCTCCACCTTCAGTCCCCCCGCGCAGATCACCAGCGGCGTCGCCTGATACGCCGCGGAGAATGTCAGCCGATCCCCCGGAGCCGCGATCCCCGCCTGTACCCGCTCCGCCTCGCGGTTCGCGCGGGTATCGTAAGTAAACGCCCCCAGCAGCGCCACCGGCCCGCCTTCCGCCGTCACTTCGAGGCGATGTACCCCGTACGGCAGCTGCGGCAGTGCCGAGCGATCCTCCATATGGAGCGTTCCCTCTGCCAGCTTCGTCAGCTCTCCCGTAGCGCGCTTCATCGGCTCCGCGCCGTCGAGCGACGCGACCAGCGTCCCGCCCCCAGGCTGCTGGAGCCATGCCACCGAAGCCAGTGTCCCTGCCCATGAGAGCGCTACCTTCTGCCCCGGCTGAAGCATCAGCCGCTCCTCGCCGTACGGCGCGCCCCATTCCGAGGCGAAGCGCTCCGGAGTCGCCGCACGACCTTCCCAGAGCGCGCTGGAGATGGGATGCCAGCGGCGGTTGAGCGCTGTCTTCGCGTCCACCGCGATCAGCTCCGCCTCCGGCGTCGTCACCTCCACAAAGTGCCGTTCCCCCAGCGGCAGCCGCCCGATCGCCAGCGCGCTGTTGCGTTCATCGCGTTTGCTATTGGGTACCCGACGGCTGCCGCTTTCATAGCGATCATCCGTCGAGGGGACGCCATTGATGGCAAACTCCAGCTTCTTCCCCTTTTCCACCTTGCCCGACGCCCAGACATTCAGCATCGCGTCATCCGCGATAAAGCCTCGCTTCCGGCGGATTCGGGGCGAAGCAGCGTCGTACGTTGTCATCTCTCCCTCCCAGTTTACCGTATAGGGAGAGATCCGCTCCGGTAGCTGGCGCTGCGGCAGACCCGGCTTGATCGGGTCGACCACCTGAAACGCCCGCTCCATCAGCCGCCCCCAGAGATCGTGCCCCCCGGCCTGCGGATGCCCATCGCGGGGGCGCAGATGATTCGGATTCACATGACGGGTCATCAGCGCGAACTCGCGCCCCACCTCCACCACCGGAATGCCGTAGCGTAGCGCGAGCTGGCGCATCATCACCGCGCCGCGCGTCTTCTCCCCGAAGGACCACATCGCGATGAGAAACTCCGTATCCGGGTAATGCCGCTGAAACCACCGGACCGCCCCCTCGTACGCCGCAAGCTCCTCCACGCCGTCGATCCGCTCGTTCGCCCCCGCGCCGAAGATCACCAGATCGGGACGCGGCCCCTCCGGTCGGCTGAACAGCTCCGGATGCAACTCCTGCCAACTCGCGCCATCTCCCACGCCATTCACCCACGGGCTCGGCGGCTGGCTCAGCGTCGACCACCTCGCCAGCGCCGAATGCGCCTCGCCAATGGAGGAGCCGTCGCAAGCCATAAAGTTCAGCAGCAGCTTCGAAGCCGGAAGGTTAAAGCGGCGCATCAGGCGCTCCCGCAGCCGCCCGTAGCTGCTGTAGTAGTGCGCCCAGTTGCCATAGTACGGCGTCAGCTCCGGCCGCCCCACATCCTCGCCCACAAACCGCGGGCTTGCCTTTGATAGCGGCTGCTTGAACGTCGGCGAGGCCGGATCTTCATCATAGCGGTAGAGCGGCGGATTTGCGCTTGCCCGATCAATGCTCGATCCCATCACGATGATATGTAGCGCATCACCCCGATTCAGCTTCGAGAGCGTGCGCGGCAGCGAGCGGTACTCTTCCGGCAGCTCGCGCCCGGGTAGCGGCTCCGCCGGAGCTTTTTCCCCGTGCACCAGACGCGGCGCATAGATCCACGCCTGCTCTTCCCCTTCGTTGCTCACCAGCACCTCCACCGCCACCGCCTGCGTCGGCTGATCCTTGCCCCCCGGCAGCAGCACTCCCTCCAGCCGCGCTTCAAATGCGCCCTCCGCCTCCGGCGTTACCTCCGCCAACTGCCGGGGCGTAAACTCTCCTCGCGCCGCCTTCGGATAGCTCTTGGTCGTCGGCATCCCAAACTCCGAGGGCTTCCACTCCCCCTCCTGGCCGTCCGTCATCATCGCGTTGAGGCGGAAGCGGAGCTTTGCCCCCTTCGGGCGAAAGCCGTTCACCGCCAGCGAGATCGGCGTCCCCGGCTCCAGCTTTCCCTCGCTTACCAGTACCCACTGGCTCAGCGTCCCGCCCGGCTGAATGGCGACCACCCCGTCCACCGGGAACTTCGGGCGAAACTCCGACACCCCCGGTGCCCGGAAAACCCGGACGGCATCATAGCGGCTCCCCTCCCAGAACGGCACCGACCCCAGTTGTCCCGACGACGCCTTGTCATCGCGCAGCGGTTCAAACGAAGAGAAGCCAAACTCCGGGTTCAGCAGCAGATTGTCTTCAGCGGTGGCGATCAGGGAAGTCAGCGGAAGCAGGGAAGAAGCGAGGAAGAGAGCGATTTTCATTCGAGAGGGAAAACACCAGAATGCGGCATAAAAGGATTGCAATTCAAGCCTGTGAATGGGTTGTGAATAACTCGTGAATGACTTCCAAAAACTTTCTGAAGCGCATCTCGTGAAAAACCACCAGTCTCACCACATCTGGTGATTTGAGGTTTGGAAACCACAATATCTTGTGGTTGTGAATAACCCTGATTTTCGCGGATAACTTTTCACGCCTTTCGTGAATAGCTGTGAAAAACTTGGGATAACCTTGCGGAACTCACGCCTGATCAACGACTTCCGTTGATCTGCACCGGGGAATTTCCCGTCCGCGGCAGTCCGTACCTTCCCGGCTTTCGGATCAGCAGATCGCCCTCCGTATCCAGACTGATCCAAACCCGATTGGACTCCAGCAGTCCCTCATAGATTTGAGCGCATCCCTCTTTCCCTATCCCTTTGACCGCGACGACGTAGTAAAAGTTTTCGGGCGCAGCACGCAGACTTCCCTTAACATGCGCTCGTAGGTAGACTCCCTCCCGCGGCAACGGAGAGAGCCACCATGAAAATCCCCACTCTGTCGTCACTACAAGCGTAGGTTCAGTCCTCGTTTCCTTCCCGGAAGTGATCAATCTCACACTCATCGACAAGGTTACACTGCCCGAATCATTCAAGCTGGGAATTGCCTCGGGCGGTGGAGGTATCCGGAAGCTGTCAGACCCGGCGCCGGTCCATTTCAGTTCCTTGCCATTGGCATTCTCGAGAAGGCACCAGGTCCCCGTCCAAAAATTAATCCGCAGCGGACGCGGCTTTGTGCTCGTTGCTGTCAGAATCATCTCCCCGTTCTTTCCTTTCGGGGACGATTCCGCCGGTGCGAGGTGCAGGGTAATCTCCTCAACGTCCTTTGCTTGCAGAGGTGAGGCTCCACAGCACCAGAAGATGACGCATGAAAGGGAAACGATCTTCCCACAGCTCCAAGAAATGATCTTTGGGAGAAGCATCCAACCAAGGCTATCAGTTAAGCGAACCCCGGTACCAGATCATTTGTCCGGTGGAGAGAGCGGTGTTACTCTATTCCGAATGGAATGGAGCAGGGATCAGGATCATCCCGACAGAGCGGGAGCGTCTGTCAGTTCGCGCGATCTTCGTTCCGGCAGGCCCACCAGACCGAGCCGAGAAGCGCGATGAAAGCGATCGTAAATGTCCCAAAAGTGAGCATGATGGCTCCGTTGGTGCCGAAAAGCGGCCTTGCCGTCAAGCGTTGTCACCAATACAGGCCAAAAAAGTCCCGAAATACCGCCCGATAAACCTCTTTCTTGAACTCCGGCAGCCATTCCGGGCGAAACTCCGCCGGGTCGATCCACCGCGCCGCCCGGAATTCCCGCTCCTCCGTCCGCACGTCGATCTGCTCCGGCGCACCCGTCAGCTCCAGCAGGAAGTAGCGCTGCTCCTGACCGCAGTAACCCTTGCGCCGTTTCTCAAAAAGGTACCGGTACGGTCCCTGACATTCCAGAATCGTGTATTGCCCCGGGAGCAGCCCGATCTCCTCGCGCAGTTCGCGGGCCAGTGCCTGCTCATCCGTCTCTCCCCGGCGCACGCCTCCCTGCGGGAATTGCCATGCCCCGGCGGGAGTAATCCGCTCACAAATAAGAATCCGCCCCTCCGCATTGCGGAGAATAGCCGCGACATTCGGGCGAAGCTTCGGCGCGTAAGGGTTCGACATGGCAGGAGACGGGGTGTTACACTCTGTCAAGCGTCCCGAATAGTCCCCACGAACATGATTTTCTTCAATCCTAAAACCAAAATCGTCCTTGGCTTTGCGTTCATTGCCGCCGTGATCACCGTCATCCTCTGCATCCGCGCATGGCAGCCGCAGCGACAGGTGGAGCGTCATCACGCCGCCCTGCTCGAAGCCGTGGGCGAACGCGACTGGAAGCAGCTCGACCAGCTCATCGACCCCGCCTTCAAGCACCCCAAAGGATACGACAAAGCATGGGTCCTTAAAGAATCCGGCGAAGTCCGGCGCCACTTTTTCGCCCTCGTCGTCAACGGCATCCCGGAAATCGAGCTGGCTCCGGAGGGCAATCGCGCCACCGTCCACTCCCTTATCCGGCTGGAAGGCAGCGGCACCGCCGTCGCCTCCTACGTCATCAGCGAAGTGAACAACAACACAACTCCCTTCGTCTTTACATGGGAGAGAAAGAGCTGGAAGCCCTGGGACTGGCAGCTCACCGGAGTCGATCACCCCTTCGTCGAGCGCGGCGGCAGCGGCGGCGACTGGTAACCCACTGCGTGGGGCTCCGGCTGGCCGAAGGCCAGCGGTTGGCGACTTAGTGAAACGGTGCGGAGAGGGAGTCCGGGTGCGTAGATACGGTATCAATACACCGCTCCGAAGAGTCGGGCTCCGCCCGACCCGCGCGGTAGCGCGAAGAACCGGACGCAGTCCGTCGCTCCGAAGAGTCGGGCCCCGCCGGACCCACACGGCAGCGCGAAGAACCGGACGCAGTCCGTCGCTCCGAAGAGTCGGGCTCCGCCCGCCCCGCGCGGCAGCGCGAAGAACCGGACGCAGTCCGTTATTGGGAGGTTCGGATGGCTTGGACCTGGAGCTGGAGGGTTTCGCGACCGCGCCACTCGTTGCGCTCCACGCGGAACGCGATATCCCAAGGGAGCCGGGGCAGATCGTTGACCGGCGCATTGAAGAAAATCGCCTCCTGCTGTGCGTTGCCCTGCGCCGCAGTGAATCTCAGATGCTTCTCCTTGAGCACGCGCGGCTCCGTCACCGGCCGGACACCTCGCGCCATAAAGAGCGGCTGACTATTCCCCATCCCGAAAGGTTGCAGCCGATTGTGCGCATCCATGAACACCTCATCAATCGCCCGGAGCAACACCTCGCCATCAAGGCGTACCGTCGGGCGCAGCGCTTCCTCCGAGAGCAGCCGCCGCGCCTGCGCCTGAAAGCGCTCCACAAACGCCTCAAAACAACTTTCCTGTACCGTTACCCCCGCCGCCATTTCATGCCCCCCGAAGCGGTCCAGCAGATCCGAGCACCCCGCCAGCGCTTCAATCAGCGAAAGCCCCTCAATACTCCGCCCGCTACCCTTGCCCTCCCCATTCTCATCAAAGCCCACCACAATCGCCGGGCGATGAAACTTCCGGCATAGGCGCGACGCCACAATCCCCAGCACCCCCGGGTGCCACCCCCGCGCCCCCACCACAATCGCTGCCTGATCCGTCGGATCGCCCACCAGCCGCTCCGCCGCGTCGTTCGTCTCCTTCTCCACCCGCTGCCGATCGCGGTTATGCAGATCCAGCCGGGAAGCCAGCTGACGCGCCTGCTGGACATCGTCCGTCATCAGCAGCGCCAGCGCATCATCCGCATCGCCCAGCCGTCCTGCGGCGTTCAGGCGCGGCCCGAGCTGAAACCCGAGATCCGACGGCTTCAAAGCACGGTCGATCCCCGCCACCTCCATCAGCGCCAGCAGCCCCGGCTTGCGCGACTGCGCGATCTCCACCAGCCCGCGATGCACCAAAATGCGATTCTCCCCCACCAGCGGTACAAGGTCCGCCACCGTCCCCAGCGCCACCAGATCGAGATGCTCCTTCAGATCAATCGCCGCCCGCCGCTCCTTGAGCAGCGCATGACAAAGCTTGAAAACAAGGCCCACCGTACAGAGCGTCTTATTGGGCCAGTCCCCCTCGCGCTTCGGATTCACCAGCGCCGCGCAGGGGGGCAATTCCGCGCCGCACTCATGATGATCCACCACGATCACCTCCACCCCCCTCGCGCACAACGCCCCGATCTCGCCCACCGCCGAAGTCCCGCAATCGAGCGCAATCAGCAGCTCCGGCTCATGCAGTTCGCAGCAGCGCGCCACCCCGTCCGGTGTCAACCCGTAGCCCTCCTCGATCCGGTGCGGCACAAAACAGGCCGGAGCCGCCCCGAACGCCGCGAGCACCTGATGCAGCAGCGTCACCGACGTCATCCCATCCACATCGTAATCGCCGTAGAGCACAATCCGGCGCCCCGCATCCACCGCCGCGAAAATCCGGTCCACCGCCACCCGCATATCCGGCAATAGGAACGGATCGCTCAGCGATTTGAGCTTCGGCGCCATGAAATGCTGCGCCTCCGCCGGATCATGCAGACCTTTATGATAGAGCAGCCCCGCCAGCTCAGTGGGGCAATCAAGATCGCGTGCCAAAGCGGCAACGACAGTTTCAGGAGCGGCAGGCGGCAGAATCCAGCGGGGCATCACGGGTGTACTTCAGGAACTCGGGGCAGAGAGAATATTGGGTAAAAACTTTGCTTCATCGTGAGCGAACCCGCGCCGGGATGGAAGCTGTTTTCCGCTTTTCCCTTCCGCCCCCTCATGGGAAAGGGCACGATGCTCCGTCATGATGACGAAACTCTTCACTGCTCTCGCGCTGAGCGGCCTTGCTGTCGCCTGTTCTCACGGGATTACCCTTGAGGAGTTCAAGGCCAAGATGCCCGAGGAGAAAGTGAAGTTCTTCCAAGCAAAGCCTAAAATCGAGCCTCTCAGCGACCTGCTCGGCCTCTACGTCCTCAGCCTCAATGATCCTTCCCCAGCCATGCAGAAAGTCGCGGCGCAGTCCGCTGTATTCCTCGTCCTCGGGCTTCAAACGGCGGAACTGGAGGCTATCCCCGCCTTCTCCAAGCGCGACACCGAGGCGCTTCAGCGCGCCCTCTGCTCGCACCTCACAAGCCCCGACGACGAAACCCGCGCTGCCGCCGCGCTAGCTCTCGTCTATGCCTATCCCCCGGAGAAAAGCCGGGAAGCCTTCTTCCTCCGGCAGATCAAGCGCGAGCCGAATACGGAGATTCAAGGCGCTCTGCTGGAAGCGATGGTGCAGATGGGGTACAGTTCGCGCGCAGTGGTGGATCAGGCGCTCGCGTTTTTGGAGAGCGATACCGACGAATACAAGCGAGCCACCGATTCCGCATTCAAAGTTCTTGCTTATCTCAAGCCTCCGCAGGCATTAGCGCCGCTCATCGCCCTCGCGACAAAGCCATCTTCCTTGCAGGACGACGCTCTCAAAGTCCTCGCGGCCTATGGCCGCGAAGCCAAGGTGGCAAAGTCTGCGCTGGACGCCCTGCTGAAGACTGAAAACCTGAATAAGGAGATCCAAAAAGCTGCCGGTCGAGCCTTCGAAGCCATCGTCAGCGGTAAAGCCATCACCCCGCCTGTGCCCCTTAAACCGTTCCCTTCCGTCCGCACCCTCTGGCCGGAAGTCCTCGTTGATCCCCGATAAAGCCGCTCACGGCTTGACCGCGGCCCCGCGCTCCGGCACGTTGCGGAGAGTCCCTATTTTTCCTTATGAGCGCCCGCATCCTCGGTATCGACGTTGGTGAAGCCCGTATCGGTCTGGCCCTGTCAGACGAGCTCGGAATGCTCGCGCACCCGCTGGAAACTGTTCAGGTGAAGGAAGGCAAGCCCGTCCAGCGCGTGGCCGAAGTGATCCGTCGCGAGAAAGTGCAGACCGTCGTGATCGGTCTGCCCCGGAATATGAACGGCACCTACGGCCCCGCCGCCGACAAGGTGCGCGAGTTTGCCCGCAAGCTGGAGTCTGCCGTCTCCTGCACCGTTCGCTTCTGGGATGAACGGCTCACCACGGTGGCAGCGCAGAAGTCGCTCCATGAGGCGGGGAAAAATGTGAAGAAAAGCCGTCAGGTCATCGATCAGGTGGCAGCGCAGCTCATTCTGCAAGGCTATCTCGACTCTCAAAGCATGGGAGACCCGCTCCTGCCAATGGAATGAAGTCTGATTCCGCCGCTTCCGATTCCGTCCTTGCGCCTGTCCGGCTCCGGTTGACGGTGGCCTACGATGGCCGCCCCTATTGCGGCTGGCAAAGTCAGGCGGGGGGAGGTGCTGTGCAGGATTTTCTGGAGGCGGCGCTCGCATCGCTCTGTCGCTGCCGGGTGGTGGTGCACGGCTCGGGCCGTACGGACGCGGGGGTGCACGCTCTCGGACAGGTGGCCCACGCTGATGTGCCCGCCGCAATCGCGGCGCGGTTTACCCCGGAGCGCTGGTTGGGCGCGCTTAATTTTCATCTCCCACGGGAAATTCGTGTGATGGAGGTGCGCCTCGCTCCGCCGGGGTTTGAAGCGCGCTTCTCCGCGACGGGGAAGATCTATCGTTACCGCCTCTGGAACGCACGGGTTCTCCCCCCTCTGGAGATCGGCCGCGCCTGGCATCTTCCGCTCCGGGCCGACCCCGCTCTCCTCCGCGCCGGAGCCGCCCTACTGGAAGGCACCCACAACTTCGCCGCCTTCGCCGCCAATCGCCAGACTTCGTCTGGACTTTCCTCGCGCTGCCGCGCGGGTCGGGCAGAGCCCGACGCTTCGGAGCAGGGGGCTGAGGGAGGGGAAACGCTGTCTTCCACCCTGCCCGTATCTATTACCCCACCGGCGGTAGCCGCAGAACCCCACGCAGTGGGGACGGTGCGTACGATTTATCGTATCGCGGTGCGGGAACATCCGGGCGGTCTTGTCACCCTGACTTTTGATGGGAATGGCTTTCTTTACCGCATGGTCCGGCTGCTCACCGGTACCCTCGTCCGTGCCGCGCAGGGGAAGGAGCCGATCGAGTGGGTCGGCAATTTTCTCACTCCGCCGCCTCCCGGCCAGCCGTGGCGTAAAAGCAGCTTCGCGGCCCCGGCAGAAGGGTTGACGCTGGTTCGCGTCCGGTATTCCTGAATTATAGCGGCAGGTTTTTCCGCCAGATGAGCTGCATTTCATCCGGGAAATCGGGGTATGCGTGAGGATGGGTTTCGCTAAGATGACATCCTTGCTTTTGGTAAAATCGGCAAGCATTGACGTTGATGTCCTGAGTCTCCACCTTCAATTCCCGGCACCCTTGAGCCAGCGCCCATGATTCTGCCGCTCGGAATAACTGCGTTCCAATACCCTGCTTCAGCCATTCACCTCTCACGCGAATGTCCCAAAGAACGGCGAGATCAGTGCGCCCTTCCAGCAAGTGGAGGTCCGGCGTATCCCGCGCAACAATGGCTCCACCCACACGCACTTTGTCCCGGAATGCGGCGATCTGCACCCAGCGGGAGGTGTCAAAGGTCCGAGGCCAAAGCAGCGGGCTCTCCACTTCGTCGTAGTCTTTGGTAAAAGACCGGCCCAACGCCCGCTCCACGAGCGTTATCCCATCAGGAGCGGTTAGCGCTTCCAATCGTTTCTCTGCAAGAAATCGACTGGCGATCCCGGCATACTCCCGCAAGTCCGTTACCGCTGTGTACTGGAGATCTGCTGTCATGGGGCACTTCGGGAGCTATTCTCTGCCGACGCTGTTTTGAAAGCATAGACAAGGCAGCCCCGTCTCGTATCTCTCATACCTGGGGCTGCCCTGTCATGCCGAATCTGAACGTGCCTAATCCGGTCGTCCGGGGAGTTCCTCCAGCGGAATCCCGAGCGCTGCGGCAACTCCTGCACCGTATTGTGGGTCAGCGCGGAAGAAGTGGCAGAGCTGGCGGAAGATGATCTCGCGCGGTACACCCGTCATCGCCCGGGCGATATTCCCAAAGAGCTGCTGTTGCTGCTCCGGCGTCATCAGGCGGAAAAGGTCGCCCGGCTGGGTGTAATCGTCATTCCCTTCGCGGTGATCATAGCGATCCGCGTCGCCCGAGATCCGCAGAGGCGGCTCGGCAAAGGCGGGGCACTGCGTGGGGCCGCCGAAGCTGTTCGGCTCATAGTTCACGGCTCGTCCCGCCGGGTTGAGGCCCAGTGCGCCGTCGCGATGGTAGTTCGCGTAGGGGCACTTCGGCGCGTTCACCGGAAGCTGGTGGTGATTAATGCCGAGACGGTAGCGGTGCGCGTCAGCATAGGAGAGAACGCGGGCCTGAAGCATCTTGTCCGGAGAGTGCCCGATGCCGCGCACCACGTTCGAGGGTGCAAACGCCGCCTGCTCCACCTCCGTGAAGTAATTCTCCGGATTCCGGTTCAGCTCCAGAATACCGGCCTCGATCAGCGGGTAATCCTTGTGCGACCAGACCTTCGTGAGATCAAAGGGATTCCAGCGGTAGCTTTCGGCTTCGGCCTCCGGCATGATCTGCACGCAGACCTTCCAGCGCGGGAAATTGCCCGCATCGATATTCTCCACCAGATCGCGCTGCGCGCTCTCCCGGTCGCCGCCTACCACTTCCGCTGCTTCCGCGTCGGTGTAGCAGGCAATGCCCTGCTGCGACTTGAAGTGAAACTTCACCCAATAGCGTTCGCCCTTGTCGTTATAAAAGCTGTAAGTATGTGAGCCGAAACCGTGCATCTGCCGGTAGTTCTTCGGCAGCCCGCGATCGCTCATCAGGATCGTTACCTGATGGAGCGACTCCGGCGAGAGACTCCAGAAGTCCCACATCGCCGTCGCATTGCGCAGGTTCGTCCGCGGATCGCGTTTCTGCGTGTGAATGAAATCGGGGAACTTCAGCGGATCGCGAACGAAGAACACCGGCGTATTGTTGCCGACGAGATCCCAGTTCCCTTCCTCCGTGTAGAACTTGATCGAAAACCCGCGCACGTCGCGTTCCGCGTCCGCCGCCCCGCGCTCTCCGGCCACGGTGGAAAAGCGGAGGATCAGCGGTGTCTCCTTGCCCGCCTCGCTGAAAAGCTTTGCGGAAGTGTACTGCGCCAGCGAAGCCGTCGCGGTGAACTTGCCATACGCGGCAGATCCCTTTGCGTGCACAATACGCTCCGGGATGCGCTCACGGTTGAAGTGCGCCAGCTTTTCCGTCAGCCAGAAGTCCTGCATCAGTACCGGACCACGGGGGCCGGCGGTGAGGGAGTTCTGGTTATCCGCTACGGGCGCACCCGAAGCCGTGGTCAGAGGGAGTGGATCATTCTTGGACATAAGCGTTTTTTCTGGTTTGTGGAGCCTTCTTTATACCTGTGGAAATCATAGGTTTGAAATATCAACTTCCTATGGATATGATAGCCGTAGCCTATGGAGCTTCATCAGATCCGATACTTCCTTGCCGTGGCACGTACGGGGAACTTCAGCCGTGCGGCGCAGGAGTGCCACGTCTCCCAGCCATCGCTCAGCCAGCAGATCCTCAAGCTCGAAGACGAGCTGGGGCAGGCTCTCTTTCACCGGCAGCAGCAGGGCAGTACGCTGACCGACGCGGGAAAGCTCTTCCTCCCCTACGCGCGGCAGATCTCCCAAGCGGTGGAGGAGTCCCAGCTTCGCGTTCAGGAGAGCTGCGGACGCGTGCACGGGCAACTGCTGCTTGGCGTACTCCCCACTATCGCCCCCTACCTGCTTCCCGCGCTGCTCAAGCCCTACAGCCGCGTCTACCCCGAGGTGGAAGTGATCGTCCAAGAGGAAGTGACCCCGCGTCTGATCTCGGGGCTTCTCGCCAATGAGCTCGACCTCGCTCTGCTGAGCACCCCGGTCGTCCAATCGTCCATTCTGGAGGAGCCCTTGCTGGAAGAGCCGCTGCTGTTGGTGCTTCCGAAAGATCACCCGCTGGCAAAGCGGAATGAAATCCGCTTGAGTGATCTTCCGTATGAGCGATTCATCCTCATGCAGGAGGGGCACTGTCTCGCGGATCAGGCCTTGGAGTTCTGCCACAGCCGCGCCGGATTCGCTCCGCAGGTCAGCTGTCGCAGCGCGCAGGTGCAGACGCTCCTTGCCCTTGTCGCAGCCGGAATGGGGATCTCCATCGTCCCTGAAATGGCCGCAAAGCGTCTGCCCGGGCTGGTTTACCGCCGGATCGGTCCCGGCTCGCCGAAGCGACAGGTCGGATTTGCCTGGCGGGAGGGACGCTACCAATCGAGCGCCGCCAAGGCATTCCTTGAGATGGCGCGTACCGGATCATACCGATCCGGCGCATGAAAGTCGGCATCAGGGGGCGCAGCCTGCTGCTGCACTTTCGCCTTGTCTCAGGCGGAATCTTCAGAAGAAAAAACGCTCCGGTCAACGATGAGACTGGCGGCCGCGTTGACCTCCGGAGAGCGGGCGGGCTACGGTCTGCGGCATGAAAGCTCTCAGCTGTTTTGCAGCATCCCTCCCAGTATTCCTTTTCGTGCTGGCGGCAAGCGCAGCGGGCAATCCCTTCACGTGGACCGGAGAAGGGGGTAACGGTAACTGGACCACCGCCACCAACTGGGACGAAGCGCCGGATTTCAGCGCCGCTCCCGCCACCCAGAATGACTACCAGTTCATCTTCGGCAGCGCGCTCCAGACCAGCCAGCAGCTCGGGAATACCCTCCGCCGGTTCCATACAATGACGTTTTCCGACAGCAACTACACGCTTGATAACGGCTCAGCCAACCTCACCTTCGGCGGTGGAGGCGGCGGGATTGTCGTCAACAGCGGGGCGCAGACGATCTCCGCCGGGAACTTCAACATCAACGTCTTCGTCGCTTCAAGTAACGGCGGATTAAACGTGAACAACGGCTCCCTCACGCTGAACGCTTCCGGAGCCTTTCAGATCCTCGGCTCCAGCGCCCTCCGCATTCTGCCGATCAGCGGTAACGGTACCGTCACGCTTAACGGCGTGGTCGCCAGCGGCGTAAACGGCGGCAGTCTCCTTCTGCGCGACACCTTCACGGGCCGCCTGATCCTCAATACCGCCGGGAGTACCATCAGCGGCGGCGAAGTGCTCCATCAGGGAAGCGGTACCCTCCAGATCAATAGCAATGACAGCATCGGCACTCTCGCGCTCCGGATGGCGAATGCGAACGCGCGTCTTGAGGCCGGTGACGGTGCGCGCACCTTGAGCAACGCGCTTGTCGTGGATGCCGGAGCCACGCTGGCCGGTTCTCACGCCATGACCTTTACCGGTACCACAACTCTCGGAAGCGGAGACCGCTCCCTTACCGTGGAGGCCGCCGATGGAGTCCTCACGCTTGCCGGAGCCATCAGCGGCAGCGGCGGGGAAGTGGTCAAGGCTGGTGCGGGGCGACTGATCCTCTCCGCCGACAACAGCGCGACGTGGTCACAGGATCTCCGGATCACCGCCGGGACCCTTGAGCTCACAGCAGCGAGCGGCTCCGCCACGGGCAGCGGCGATCTTCTCATTGAAGCCGGAGCGAAGCTGACCGGGTCGGGCCGCGTGGAGGGAGCCGTCGCCGTGGCGGGAGCACTCGGGCTGGGCAGCGCCGGAGCCTACCACTTTGCCAACGGGCTGACGCTGGAGCCGAACGCCGAAATAACGTGGGAGTATGGCGCGTTCGCGGCGGAGATCGACGGCGACCTCCTCCTCGGCGGCGGGACCGTGCTCCGCCTCGCCGAAGACGGCGCATGGCAGATCGGCGAAGTCTACCGGCTCTTCCTGCTCGACGACGGCGATATCACCGGCACGCTGACGCTGGGCGGACCTTGGCAGGGAGACTTCACCTATGTCTCCGGGGAGAGCGGTTATGTGGAACTGAAGCTGACCGCCATCCCCGAGCCGTCCACGGTCGCGCTGCTCATCCTTTCCGGTGGGATCGGGTTTGGCTTGCAGCGTCGGCGTTATCACGTCATCTCTACCTGATTCGTCGCCATGCCTTCTTTCTCCCCCCGGAATGGCCGGATCAGACAGCGCGCTTTTACCCTGACGGAACTGCTCGTGGCCATCGGAGCCGTGATCATCCTCGCCGGGCTGCTCTTCTCCGTCGTGAATATCGCTACCGCAAAGCGGAACGACCTCCGCTGCCTGGGCAATCTCCGCGATCACTTCGTCGTCGCGCAGCTCTTCGCCACCGACCATCAGGGGAAATTCCCGAGCAACAACATGCGCACCGAGCTTTATCCTTACCTGGGCATCATCCGGCTGCAAAACCGGCAGGGCACGCCGATGACCTGCCCCGCCACCCAGCGCATCGCTCCCACGAATCACTACATGCACGCCACCTACAGCATCAACCAGTTCCTCACCAGTGCTTATGACGGAGAGGTGGTAAGCTGGCAGAAGATCCGCTTTTTTCAGGCCGTGGAAAACCCCTCCCGCCGGTTCCTCTTTCTCGACGGTGCGCACAGCGGAGGGACGAATGGCGACTATAACTACTATGCGCTGGTCCGTCCGGATAAGGGCACATGGGTCTTTCCTCACGAGAACGGGCAGCATGTCGTCTTTGTCGACGGCCACGCCGAGCGCCTCAGTCGCGAGGAGTTTCTCAAACCGGAAAACACCAATCTTACCAAATATGCAAACGATAACCCCTGGAGCGCCCGTTAAAGCCGTCCTCGCGCTCGCGCTCGCCTTCCTGCCGCTCGCGGAGCTTCCCGCCCGTGCGGCTTCCGACCTGCCGCTGTTGACCGCCCGGGTGGAAAACCCCGACTCCGTACAGGATTGGGGGCCGATCCTCAATCAGGCGCTGGCCGAGGCCAAGGAGGGCGACACCGTCCGCATTCCCGGTCCGCGCGTCTACCCGATCGCCACGCCGGTCGTACTGAAAAAAGCCGTCATCCTCCGGCTCGACGCGTCCGCCACGCTTGAAGGACGCAACGATGTCTCCACCCTGATCTCGCTGGAGGGGCACGGACGCTATGTGATCGAGGGGAACGGCGGTCGCGCCCGGCTGGAGAACCCCGGCGGACGGGGCGCGGTCATCGAAGTGATGAAGGTCCCCGACGGCGGTACCGCCGATCTCACCCTGCGCGAGCTGGAGATGAAAGCCGACATCTGCCTGCGCGCCATGCGGGAGGTGAAAAAAGGACCGCGGAAGTATGAGGAAAGCCCCGGCTCCACGTTGGGCGAACTGCGGATCACCGACTGCCGCCTGGAGGGCGGGACCCACTGCGTTGCCTACCATCGCGGGCGGCTTCGGAGCCTCCACGTCGAAGGGAATCTCTTCACCGGCGCGAAGAGCCGCGGGCTTTTCGTGAGCTGCCCGATCTCCGAGGGCGCTTTCGTTCGCGGGAATCGCGTGGTCGGCATCGGCTCGCATGGCATCTGGCTCGGCGGCGGAAAGGCCAACATGGTCGACGACGGCGCGATGGATCATCTCTCCAATATCACGGTCCACGACAATCAGGTGATCGACGGCGGGCGCGAAGCGGGGGAAGAGACCGCCTACGCCGTCGGCATCCTCGTCTACGGACGGAGCGTCTCCATTCAGGGGAACATCGTGCGGGACTTCAACCGCGGCGAACCGGTGCCCGGCGAGCGGATCGGCCATCACTTCAAGCTCAAGGACGGCACGTGGCATCGCGGCCCGTGGCTCACGCCCGAGGGCAAGCCCCGCCGCCGCCTCGCCGGGGCCGCCATCTACGCCAAGGCCACCGACGGGATCATCGCCAACAACGTCTGCGTCAACTCCGGCTGGCGCGCCGTGATTGAAGTAAAGACCGGCGGACGTTTTCCCTACTTCCTCGTCGCGAACAACGTCGTGGACGGCAGCAGCCTCGCCATTGAAGAGAGCTTCGGATTTGAACCGAATGTCGCCAAGGCGATGTGGGTCAACAACCTCGTCTACAACATGCCGAATATGGCGTTCAAAGTCTCCAACCGGATGCAGAGCGTTTATAGCAATAATGTCATCTACGATTCCAAAATCGGCTTTCGCATCGACGACGTTGCCGCAGAGCACCCCGAGCTGATCGCCAACAATCGCTTCTACAACGTCGAAACGCCCATTCAGGATAGGGGTGGAAAGCGCTTAACCGCAGACATCACACCGCCGATACCCATTCAGGTCCCCTCCGCAGCGGCGCTCCCCGCTGTCACAGAGCGGCAGCGGGGGCAGCTCGCGGTCATCCGGGGCGGAGAGGATGGCGGCGACCGTCTGGTCATGGCCACGCTTCAGCCCGGCAATCAGTACGGCTGGAGCACCGTCGGAGCGACGGGCGAGGGGAGCGAGTTCATCCGCGTCAATCACCCCGCCCCGGCGGCAGACCCCGCCGCGTGGCGCGTGAGCGGTCCGAACCTCGTGAGCAACCCCCGGTTGCAGCGGATCTCGGAGTCATCCGGGCCGTCCGGGTCGAATCGTAATCGTCCGGGTCGTTTTCCTGCGGATTGGGCGTTGAACAGCAGCGACGAGGCGATGGAGCAAAGCGAATACGCCGGTTATGAGGAAGGAGCGCTTGCCTCGGGAGAGCTTGCCTTGCGGATCGGCGGTAGCGGCCTCCCGCCCTTCCGCTGGATTCTCCAGCAGCGGCTGCATCTTGAGCCGGGGAAAACCTATCGCGCCACCGTACGCCTCCGCCGGAGTTCCGACAAAGCGCGGACCTCGCTGATCGTCGAAGGGGAGGGCGACCGGCAGACCGCCTCCGCAAGCAAAGTGAACGACTGGGAGGAAATCTCCGTCGTCTTCCGCCTCCCGGAAGGCGCGGACCCCACGACGCGCATCCGCCTGCATGGCAACGGAGCCGGCGAGGGCAACACCATTCTCATCGAATCGGTCACCCTCGGGGAAGCCGAGGAGGACAAACCGCGGGAAATTCATGGATAAGCCTTATATCAAAGAGCCTGGCCGCCAACTGCCGGTGCATGGATCGTATGACGTCATCGTCGCCGGAGCCGGCCCCGCCGGCGTCGCCGCCGCCCTCTCCGCCGCACGGAACGGAGCAAGCACCTGCCTGATCGAAGGGCACGGCGCGCTCGGCGGCGTCTGGACCAGCGGGCTGCTCAGCTGGGTGATCGACGCTGGCGGCAAGCCCGGGATCATGCGTGAAATTATCGACCGGCTCGACGCCCGCAACGCACGCACGATGCGGGGGCGCAACTTCGCCTACGACGTGGAGGAGATGAAGCTGCTGCTCGAAGAGCTGACCGTGGAGGCGGGAGTGCATGTCCGGCTGCATACCCGGGTCGCCGCCGCCTTCCGCGAGGGGGACCGGCTTGCCGCGATCGCCACCGAGTCGAAGTCGGGGCGTGAGGCTTTTTCCGCCCGTGTGTTTATCGATACCACCGGCGACGGCGATCTCGCCGCTCAGGCCGGATGCCGCTTCGCCTATGGCGACCCGCTGGAGCATCGCGCGCAGCCGATGAGCCTCGTCGCGCTGCTGGGCGGCGTCCGCGCGGGAGAGATCGCGCCCTTTGTCGGTGGAGGTGTCCCCGAGGCGAAAGTGAATCTCTTGCAGGAGTTCCGCCGGGCCGGAGTGGTGCCGTCGTACACGGCGCCTACGCTCTTCCGCATCCGCGACGATTTCTTCGCCCTCATGGCCAATCATGAATACGGCGTCTCCCCGATGAACGTTGACGATCTGACCGGGGCCACGCTCCGCGCCCGCGCGGAACTGCACCGGCTCATTCATGCCCTCCGCCGCCTGGGCGGTCCGTGGGCAGGGCTGCGCCTGATCGCCACCGCCGCCCAGATCGGCATCCGCGAAGGGCGGCGTGTCCGGGGCCGCTACGAAGTCACGGTTGAGGACCTCTACAGCGGCAGGCATCACTCCGATGGCATCTGCCGAGTGACCGCCGGGCTGGACGTGCACTCCACCAATCCCAAGCTCGGAGGCGCTTATGAGCACCGCCCCGAGCAACGCGTGAAGCCGTATGAAATTCCCTTGCGGGCGCTGATCGCGCGTGATGTAAATGGGCTCATGATGGCGGGACGATGCATCAGCGGCGATTTTCTCGCTCACTCCAGCTACCGGATGACCGGGAACGCGGTGGCTATGGGGGAAGCTGCCGGAGTAGTCGCCGCGCTTGCGGCCCGCAGCGATCGCGACCCGCACGAGCTCCCTTGGGCCGAAGTGGCTCCCTACCTCGCCGCCGTTCCCGAGCCACTGCCGCAATGACCCCGGAGCCGTCGCCCCATTCCGACCCGAGCGGCGCACCTCCCACGATGGAGGACGTGGCTCGGGCCGTGGGGCTCCATCGCACCACCGTCTCCCTCGCGCTCCGCAATCATCCGCGCATCCCCGAAGCCACCCGGACCCGCGTGAAAGATGCCGCCGCCAGCCTCGGTTACCGGCCCCATCCGCTTGTCTCGGCGCTGATGACCTACCGGGCCAATCACCGGAAGCCGACCTGGCGCGGTACCCTCGGGCTGATCACCTCCGGCTCTGAATCCACGAGCTGGAGCCTCTCAGCCGCTTACCGGCTGATGCACGCCGGTGCGCTGGCGCGGGCGCATGAACTGGGCTACGACCTCCAGCCCTTCTGGGCGTACGACCCGGCGCTTCCCGTCGCGCGATTCAACACCATGCTGCGCACCCGGAATGTCCCCGGCGTCATCGTTGCCCCGCTGCTCGCGCCCGCCCCGCTCCCTCCGCTGGAGTGGCAGCGGCTCAGCGCAGTGGCCATCGGCTTCTCCCTGCGCGAGCCGGAGCTGCACCGGGTGACCAATGACTACTTTCACTCCATGATCACCGCCGTTACCCACACCCTGAAGGCGGGCCGACGGCGCATCGGGCTGATGCTGGATCGGGGGATCAACGCCCGCGTGGACCACCTCTGGCTCTCCGCTTACCTCATGCAGCAGCGGATTCAGCCCGACATGGAGCCGCTGGAACCGTTACTTCCCGCGCACGGGCTTACCCCGGAGTTATTACGTGCATGGCTGGAGCGGGAGCGCCCCGACGCCATTATCTCCCTCCCCGGGAGCCGGATTCGCGAGCAGATCACCGCGCTCGGCTACCGCGTCCCCGAAGAAATCGCGTGGATCAGTCTCGGCTGTTACGATCGCAGCGGGGCCGACGCCGGGATCTTTCAAAACTACGAACTGATCGGACAGGCCGCCGTCGATTTTTTGATCGGGATGATCAACCGGGGCGAACGCGGCATCCCCGAGCAGAGCTACACGCTCCAGATCAAGGGGATGTGGGTCGACGGGGCTTCCCTCTCATCGGGCCTTTAGCGTCACCATCTCCATCCGCTGGAGCACGATGCCCCGCCGCCGCTGGGGAATCCCGATGGCGAGTTGTACCTCCTCGTCGGTCTTAAGCCGCGCGATCTGCTTCTCCGCCCGGTCGAGCCGGTTCACCGGTCGCCCGTTGATGTGGAAGATCACCATCCCGCGCCGGATGCCCACGCGCTCCGCCGGGCTGTCCGGCTCTACGTCCGCGATCAGAATCGCCGACCCCGGCTCCACGCCAAAGGCCTCGCTCAGATCGGACGTCATCTCCTGAAGCGTCAGTCCCAGCTTCCGCTCCGCCGATCCCTTCGCCACCGACTCGCCCCGCGCCTCCTTCTTGAACTCCTCCACCTTCACCGCCACATCGCTCACCGGAATCGCAAAGCCGATCCCCTGAATCGGTACCCCGCGCCCCCCGTATGCCATCTTCGCGCTCGCCACGCCGACCAACCGCCCCGAGAGATCAATGAGCGGTCCGCCCGAGTTCCCCGGGTTGATCGCCGCGTCGGTTTGCAACAGGTTCGTAAGCTGCGTATTCTCCATCGCCAGCGTCCGGTTCGCCGCGCTCAGGATACCCCGGGCCACGGAATGTCCGTACCCCATCGGGTTGCCCACCACCAGCACCGTTTGCCCCAGCAGATTGGGTGATGGCTGATCCACCGGGAGGAACGGGAACGGCTTCTCCCCCTCGATCTTGAGCAGCGCGAGATCCGCATCGGCGTCGCCCGTGATATAGCGGGCGTTATAGGTCTTTCCGTCTGACGTCGTCACCGAGATTTTCAGATCCTCCGCCTGCGCCACTACATGTTCATTTGTCACGATATACCCCTCCGGATCGATCAGAAAACCCGACCCGAGGCTCTTCACCTTCTGATGCAGGGGGCCTGAGCGTCCGAAGAACTGCGCGATAAAGTCATCGTACGGATCGCGGTAGCGCTGCCGGATCACCCGCTCCGTATTAATATTGACCACCGCAGGCATCACTTTTTCCACCGCCTGCACCGTCGGCTCCCGCGCCGGTTCCACCTCATCCGCTCCCGCCGGAGCGGGGAGAAGGGCCATGGACAGCGCCGCCGTCAAAGACAAAACCAGAGATACCAGATCGCGTTTCACGCAAATTTCAGACAGTAAATCGTCAAAATTGCTCAAAAAAAATACGTTTTCCCCTATAATAAGGACAATTGATGCCAAGCAAACTTTTTCATTGGAGCCGCCACGCCCACCCCTTACATTGGCCGCTGCCTTTGCGCCATGAGAACATCGCTGGTTAACGCCTTTAACGCCGGACTGCTGGATCAACAATACGAACAATGGAAGCGCGACCCCTCCTCGGTCGACGCGGCCTGGTCTGCCTTTTTTGAAGGCTTTGAGCTGGGGTTCGTGCAGTCCAAAAACGGGGCAGCCGCCCAGGCAGGATCGTCTGCCGAGGCTGCCGGGAGCGAGGAATTGCCCTTTCAAACCCGAGTGGAGGGCCTTGTCTACGCCTATCGGACGCTGGGGCACACCATTGCGAAGCTCGACCCGCTCAGCAAGCAGCGCCGCGAGCAGCCGCTCCTGAGCCTGCGCGAACTGGGGTTCAGCGAAAAGGACCTCGACCTCGACGTCTCTTCAAAGTTCTTCCAGGGCGGCCGGAAGATGAAGCTGCGCGAAATGATCGCCAGCCTCGAATCGATTTACGCCGACACCATCGGCGCCGAATTCATGCACATCCAGAACCCGTACGTGCGGAACTGGGTGCGCGACCGCATTGAGGGGCGCCCTCCGGCGGACTCCCTGCCCGCCGAGGAGCAGAAAGCCGTTCTTCTTGAGCTGCTGGAAGCCGAAGCCTTCGAGCGCTTCCTCCATACCAAGTATGTTGGCCAGAAGCGCTTCTCGCTGGAAGGCGGGGAATCGCTCATGGTCATCCTCGATACCATTTTTGAGAGCTGCCCGCGCCGTGGTGTGGCCGAGATCGTCATGGGCATGGCTCACCGCGGTCGTCTCACCACGCTGGCGAACTTCCTCGGCAAATCGCTTGTTAACATGTTCTCCGAGTTTTCCGAGAACTACGTCCCCCGCCTCGTCGGCGGCGACGGCGACGTGAAGTATCACCTCGGCTACCACTCCGTGCGCAAGACGCGCGGCGGCGAAGAGGTCGAAATCCGCCTCGCGGCCAACCCGAGCCACCTCGAAGCCGTCAACCCCGTCGTTGAAGGCACCACCCGCGCCCGTCAGCGCATCCGTCAGGACACCACCGAGCGCGCCTCCGTGATCCCACTGCTTGTTCATGGCGACGCCGCCTTCGCGGGGCAGGGGATCGTGGCCGAAACGCTTAACCTCTCCCAGCTTGAGGGGTACAAGACCGGCGGAACGATCCACATCGTCGTCAATAACCAGATCGGCTTCACCACCCTTCCGGCCGACGCCCGCTCCTCGCAGTACGCCACCGACGTCGCCAAAATGATCGACGCGCCGATCTTCCACGTGAACGGCGACGACCCTCTGGCCGTCCGATTCGTCGCCGAGTTGGCGCTGGAATTCCGCCAGCAGTTCAAGCGCGACGTCGTCATCGACATGTACTGCTACCGGCGGCATGGGCACAACGAAGCGGAAGAGCCCGCCTTCACCCAGCCGAACCTCTACGCCAGCATCGCCAAGCACCCCTCCGTCGGGAAGATCTTCGCCCAGCGCCTCGTCGCTTCCGGCGTGCTCACCGAAGAAGGCGCCGCCGCGCTGGACGATGAGTACGAAGGCAAGCTGGAGACCACCCTCGCCGAAGTCCGCGAAGCCGAGAAGAACTCCACCGCCGACGCCTTCGCCGGGTCGAACGCCGTCTTCCAGCCGACCTACTCTCACGCTCCGGTGGAAACCTGCGTGGCCAAGCCCGTCCTCGACAGCATCGTCAAGGTGCTTACCACCGTCCCCGAGAGCTTCAACGTCCTGCCGAAGGTCAAGCGCACCGTGCTTGATCGCCGCGCTCAGGCGCATGCGAACGGCGGCCCGTACGATTGGGCCTTCGCCGAGACGCTCGCCTTTGGCACCCTGCTCGTGGAGGGAACGCCCGTCCGCCTCTCCGGTCAGGACAGCCGCCGCGGTACCTTCAGCCAACGCCAATCGGTGCTCTACGATGTCAAGACCCGCGACCGGTACATCCCGCTGCGGAATCTGAGCGACACACAGGCCCAGTTCTGCGTCTACAACTCGTTCCTTTCCGAGGCCGCCGTCCTTGGCTTTGACTATGGCTACTCGCTCAACTATCCCTCCATGCTCTGCATGTGGGAGGCGCAGTTCGGCGACTTCGCCAACGGAGCGCAGGTCATCATCGATCAGTTCATCAGCTCGGCAGAATCCAAGTGGCAGCGTCCGAGCGGCATCGTCCTGCTGCTTCCGCACGGCTACGAAGGTCAGGGCCCGGAGCACTCCAGCGCCCGTCTGGAGCGTTTCCTCCAGCTCTGCGCTGAGGAGAACCTTCAGGTCGCGAACCTCACCACGCCCGCGCAGTATTTCCATATCCTGCGCCGTCAGGTGAAGCGCGACTTCCGCAAGCCGCTCGTCATCA
>JBEBWR010000003.1:0-45986 GCA_040392045.1 Chthoniobacter flavus
GCCCGCTTCAAGTTTCGCCGCCTCGGCTTCGCAAGCGTTGGCTTTCAGCGTGTCGATGATTCCTTGAATGAGGCCCCGGGTGGGTTTATCCACGGAGTCCTTCGACGCGTTGAGCCGCTCGGCCAGTTCTCCCGCCGTAGCCTTGATCACGTCGACCTCCTTCCGGGCAAGCGCGGCGGCGACGACTCCGTCCGAAGCGCGGACGATTTCCGGAAGCAGGTTTCTATGTCCCTCCGCTTGCCTCCGCAAGCGCTCCAGCCCTTGCCGCCGTAGCGTATAGAGCGACTCAGCGGCGGGATCGCGCGTGGCCTGTTCGCTCGCGAGGAGCGTGGGCCAGAACATTACCAGCCGCGAATCGTTTTCGCGCTCGCTCTCCAAAAAGCCCAGTTTGACCGCTTTGTCCCATGCAGTGCTTTCCAGCGCTTCACCCGAGAGCATCCCGAAAGCAAGCGCGGCGAAATGGCGCTCATAGGAAGGGATGGCTTTGAGCTTTTCGTCTTTCAGGACTTTGTGGATATCCCGGTTGATCCCATTGTCCTTCAGCGCGGCGCAGAGGCGGAAAAAGGGGTTCGCGGGTTGGCCGTTCGTGTATTGATGCGCCGTGATCATCCGTGGCAAAAAGCCTTGCAGCTTTTCAGGGGTATCCATGCGCGCGCGGAGCAGGTCAATGACGGCCTGACGATTTTGCTCCTCGGGCTTGAGCGCCAGCATCGCTTCGAGGTACCCCGCGTACTGCGCCGGAGCGTAGCGGGTTTCGTTTGCAAACGCGAGGGCAAGCGCTTCCTCGCGAGCTGCGATGGGCACGCTCTCCTTGCGGATAAAGTGAGCGAGCGCACCGAAAACACGTCCGAGCTTCGGTTTGCCGAAAAGCGGATTTGGCTCCGCCTCCAGCGCGGTGCGAAACAGCGCGGGGAGGCGCGCTGCCAGCGTGGGGACGTTCCCAAGCTGGTCCACAATCCATTGCCCGTGGTAGTCGAGCGCGGTGAGCGGCTCGATGGAAGCGAGTTCGTAGACTTTCTCCGGCGCAACAGCTTCGCCACCGGCCCTCAAGCGGGCGAGTTCGCTGATCCACTCTCCGTACTTCCAGCCTTCGATCTCCAGCAACTCCCAACCGGCGATTCCCGTGCCCGGTGACATGGTCCAGAGGTGGGGCGTAACATCCTGAACCTCCTGATAGGGAATCCAGAACGTATGCTGCGGCAGGGAGGGAACGGCCCGCGTGAAGTAAGTCCATTGGTGAGTCGACTCCTGACCGCTGGTCAGGACCATATTGAGTTCGTTGGCCTTGGGATTGCCGGTATTCCGGTAGAGCGTGGCGGCGCTAACCAGTCCTTTCCCTACCCGCCGGATCCAGCCCCGGCTCACGTAGAAGCGGGAAGGCTGCGCGGCGTAGCGCGCTCCGTAAAAGCTCAGGTCACCATCCCGCTCGCTCTCCTTGCCGATAATGATCGCCGGGGAACCGTCCGGGGCCGTGCCTCCGTCGTGCAGCAGGTTGTCGGCAAAAACCTTCTTCCCGCGCGTGAGCATCGTGCGCAAACTTTCATCGGGCGCAGGAAAGACGCGTTTACCGGTGAGGTAAGGAACGAGCGGCCCGGTAATGCGCCGATCGTTCAACACGGACTCGGCTCTAAGGAAACCATTCGCAGCGGGAAGCCGGATGGCTTGAGAGCCAAGAGTAGCTTGCCCCTCAATCCGTGCAATCGGTTTCATTTCATTGGGTAGTTCACCGAAGAACAATTCAATGGCAACCTGCGTTTCGAGCCGCTCCGCCATCGGCTGAGGCGGAACGATGACTGCGGCATCCACGGCGCTACGGTTCTCCCGGACATTGCGGATAATCCACTGCCAGCGAAGCGTGACTTCCTGTGGCGTTTGAGCGGAGGGGAGGTCGTACCAGACGGCGGGCCAGGCGTTTCCTATTTCCCCAAGCGCGAAATCGCGCTGGGCCTTGATCTGCTCCAGTTCGCGCCGCAGCGGGTTATTGGCGAAGGCCTTGATATTTTCGATGCCGGCGAAAAGTTCATCCAGCGCCTGCCACTGTTCACGGTCCTGATAGTACCGCAGGAGTTCCCGCACGTCTCCAGCGGTTCCGGCGTAATCGCTCTGCTTGAGCGCCTTGCTCTCTTCCTCGGCCCAGAGATCGCGATACTCCTCGCGGTGCGGGGAAGCCTCGCTGGCGCAGGTCCGCAGGATTTCAGCCAGGGAGCTTTTCCGCCCCCAGCGGGTTTTTACCTCCATCCAGACCCGAATCTGGGCGAGCAACTCCCGGGGCGGGAAATCAGTTTGCGCCATCTCAACGAAGAATGCTTCGTCCACGCGAGGCTGAACGTAGCTGTTGCTCTGCGGCTGGGAACGGAGGCGACTGTCTTCCTGCCATGCCTTCATGGCTTCCTGCGGGTGCTCCGGCAGAGAGAGGAACGCCAGCAGGAGGGAGCGCCCGCTCGGGGCTTCCGTGGAAAGAGGGGACTTGCGGATGATCTCGCGCAATTCCGCAGTCCTGCCCGCACGTCGGGCGAGCGCGATCCATTCAAAGATCTCGGATTGATCCAGCGCGGAGGTGAGACCGCTCCACCAGATCGTTTGAAGCAGGTCGGTGTTGGCTTCCTCCGCATTCCATCCCAGTGTATGGAGCAGCTGCGCGGCGGTGATTTTCTCAGGGGCTTCGCGAGCCTCTTTCTTCAGCAGCAGGAGTCGCATGTAGATCTGGACTCCGGCCTGAAGGGGCTGCTCCAACGCGAAGTCGAGCCACTTTCGGGCTGCCGGACGGGCCTTCGGGGCCGCGGCGATCCGGGCGAGTTGCTCAAGTGTCTGTCTGCTCTGCAAAGCGCGGTTGAAGTACCGGAGCGGGTTCTTTTCATACAGCGCCGACTGGCAGAGAAAGGCGAAGATTTCGTCTCCCGCCGCTCCGCCCTCGTGCACGATTTCGATCCACTGCTGATGCTTCCCTATCGTATCGGGATGAAGGCGGGCCTGCTCCACGAATTGCTTCGCTGCCTTTGCGTAATCTTTCGCCCGCAACGCCTCCAGATAAGCTGCCTGGGGAATCTCCTCGCGGACCAGAGCAGACTTCGGAATCCGCGTAATCTGCACGCCATCAAGCAGGTTCCGCTTGGAAGCGCCGCCCTGATCATAAATCTGAACAGCGAATTTCAACGCCTCCACCCCTCTATCCACCTGCTGGACGCTACGACCATCGCCGTCCCTCCCCCAGAGATAAACGAAGGGTCTCCACTGTCCCGGCGGTACCTGCTCGGAGTGAGACCGGCTTCGTTCCTTTCCGCTCTGGCGCTCTTCTGTGATTTGAAACTGGACGGAATGACCATAAAGACCTTCGCCGCGCATCCACCCCGTGAGGGCGATCACGTGGTCATCATCCATCGGAACCGTTGCAAGCGGGCGAATCTTCGGCTGATTCATTCCTTCGGACGGCATCAGCACAGCGCTGCGCCCCACAGGCCCTGCCGCTCCGTCGATGATTCTCTCTTTTCCATCCAGAAGGTTCTCCCCTGTGACGTACAGAGAAAGAGGGCCAGACCGCTGTTTGCCATCCGCGTCTTTCCAGCGCGCCTGCACCAGCCCCACAGGGGCCGATATTGTGATCTCCGTGCTTCCGGAGAGCGAAGTGGGTCGCCGGATTTCTCCAACTTTCCGCATCTCCGTAATCTCGCGTCCGGCGTAAATACCGATCTCGCGGGGGTAGCGTTCTTTTCCGAGCTTTACCGCCCGCTGCTCCCAGCCTTGAACGGCATCGCCGCTCCGCTGCCGCCGTAATACCGCCGGGGCGCCATTCGCTTTCCAGTAAATGCGCAAGCGGTCTTTCCCTTCCGGGAAGGCGGCGGCGGTGATGGAATAGCTCTCCGCGCTCTCCTGCTGCTGCCTGATCCGGGCAGCGATCTGCTCAAGTTGTTGGGACCCTCCGTAGCTGTTGCCACTCTGAGCCATGGCCAGCTCGCAAAGCCGCTGGGCCTGATCAGTGAAGGAGCTCTCCATCAGTTCCTCCAACGCCGCTGAGAAGCCGGAATAGTGGATCCACTGGCTCCCCTGCTGACCGGACAGGCCATTGATCAGCTGATTAAGATGGCGGATAACCACCGGCTCGTCAGAATATTTCCCAAGCAGCGGGACCACCTCCGCGAAGTACGGAAAGAGGGTATAAGGCCCCGAGCGGCTCAGCGAAGTGGTATCGACGGAATCAATCAGCTTGAGCGTCCGCTTTTTCCCATCCTTGCGCTCATCAAGTACGCGAAGGATGGAGGAGAGTGCCGCGGGCGGCAGCATGCTGAGCTTGGTGTTGTCCGGGGAGTCGAGGTATTTCGCCCACTCCTCCTCGAAGCCCGGTTTCCTGCTGTAGGTCTTGAGAATCAGTACAAGAGGGAGGCCGGAGAATACGACTTTGTCTTTCTCCAACTGCGCGATCACCTCGTCAAGCACCCCGGCATCCGAGGCCAGCCTAGCGAATCGCTCCATCTGCTCGCCCTGATTGCCTCCTTGTTGCATCATCGTACTGAGGATCTGCGCGGGCATATTCCCCCGCCAGCCGCCAGCAGCTCCCGCCGCCCCCGGTTGCAGAAGCGAGAGAAGCGTCCCGGCGGCGGCTTCTTTGCGCCCGACAGCGAGTTGTTTCTCCACAAGGAGCAAGAGCATCGGCGGGTTCTCCGACAGCATCGGCTGTGCACGCTCCAGCAGGGTGATCCCCACTTCCGGTTTCCCTTCGGTAAAGGCCCAGTTCGCCATGATGCCGATTTCGTTGATAAACGAGCCCCATGGCCGCAAGCGATAGCGACGGGTAAGCCGGCGGAACTCCGCTTCGTCCAGACCAGCCAACGTCTCGGCGAGTTTTTCCTTTCCGGGGCTTTGATTGAGCTGTTGGATCAGCTGGCCGAGGTCCACTTCGCCCGAGGCAATCAGCTCGGGCCGGATATTGACAATCTGCACGATCAGCCCCGAGAGGATTTCACTCCGCGAACCATACATTGCGAGGACATGGAGAACCTCGGTCAGATCGCGAATGGAACGGTCGCTCTTCAAAGCAGCGCTCAGCGCGGCGCGGATCGGCTCCAGTCCGCTTTGGTCCTCGCGCATCCGATAGGCGGAAAGCTCCAGCAGCGCGGCTACCGCAACAAGGTCGTCGGGAGATTTCACCAGTCGTTCGTTGAGTTCAGAGAGGTAGCTTTCGAGCAGTTTGTGCCGGGCGAGCGTTTGGGCCACCTGCTGGCGCAGGTTGATCTGCTGGTAATTGCTCCTCGCGGGGAACGGCTGGCGAAGGATGTTCAAACCGAGGCGGGTGGCCGCTTCGGGATTGGTCATCACAAGCTGATCAATCTGCCGGGTGATCTCCGTCTCCGCCCCGAAATGCTGACGCATCGGTAGGTTCCCGCGCTGAGCAATGGCAACACCAAGCGGGCTACACTCAACCTGTACGAGCGGGATCAGCGACATCGGAATCCGCTTCCGGACCAGCGCCTCGGCGAGCGGACGCGCTTCATCGGGCCGCTTCAACTGCCGCAGCAACCGGATGCGCCGCAGTTCGCGCATGATCATGGACTCTTTCGGCGCGAGCGGCGGGTTCTTCTCCAGCACGGCGAGAGCCTTCTCCGGCTGTCCGCAGACTTCGTACATCTCTATTAGAAAGGTTTCCCCCTCGGGGGTAGGGTGCGAGGTCTGGAGCCGCTCGGCGGCGGAAAGGGCTTGCGCGGATTCCTGAACCTCCAGCAGGAGATAGATCTCAAGCAGCGCGATCCGGCGGTCCTTCTCCCTCCGCTCTGCCAGCCATTTGAGCACTTCGGTGGTGTTCCCCCGAGCGTTGCGGAAGTTCTGGAAATCGGCGTACGGGAACGCTTTTCCCCCAAAGGCGGGAGCCCCCTCGGCAGGCAACTGGAATTCCGACCTGCCATAGAAACCCGTCGGAGGCGTGCCGTTCTTCGAGATTTCGCCAAACCAGCGGAGCAGATTCTCTTCCGCCTTAGGGTGACCGGAAACGATCAGATGCTGAGCAACGACGGCTTCCGCATGCGGGACCGTCATCATCGCGGCCCGCCTGTCCGCCTGAGAACTTCCGGCGGCGGCGTTTCGAGCGCGCTCCAGAAAAGCGAGAGCGAGCTCCGTCTCTCCATAGCTGGCGGCGGTCATCGCGTCGATGTAAACGGCGGAAAGCGGCAGCTTCCTCCCCTCGGATAGATCGTACAGATGCTGAAGCGCAGCCCGCTTCTTTTCCTTTGAGGTGGAGTCTCCTATTCTCCCCATCTCGTCGAAGACCGCTTGTCGGACGTAGGGAATCGCCGCTGCCGGGTCTTCCCTTTCCAGTTGCTCCAGAAGAGCGGCTGTCTCCACGATTGCCAGTGATCGGACCCTCAACACCGCGCGGGCGAGATCGGGATCGACCGTATCGCTGGCGGCGATTTCACGGACGAGGCGCTCCAGCCCCTCACGATGCCCCATCGCCTTGTAAAGCTCCAGCCGCTCCAATGCCCCGAGACGCCTGCGCTCGGCTGCGGCTTCGAGTTTTTCATAAAACCCGGGCAATCGCTGATCGCGAAGCATCAGGTATTGCAGTGTCATCAGGGACCGAAAAACGGCAGCCTGCTCGGGAGGAAGGCTCTTGGCACTGCTGTAATTCCGGTACGCGCCCCGCAGGAAAGATTGCCCGTGCTGCGCAGTTCCCAACTCCATGAAGAACTGCTGGATTTCCTGATTGATCATCTGCAGAGGGGCGACCATCGCTACCCCGATCCCCATCTCGGTCGCCCGGGCCTGCCGGTCAATTTCTTTCATGGCGGAGGCGACATCCGATTCCTCGAAGACCTCCCAGAGCATTTTCTCCGCATCTTCAAATCTCCCCTGAACAAGCGCGAAGCGGGCCGCATTCCCATGTCCAATAATCCCCGTCTGCGCGGCAATGCTCTCCGAGATGATAGCGTCGGCGGTTTCGCGGAAACGGGTGTACCGGAGTTCCGCCAACACGCTCTGCCACGGAGCGGGGTCTTTGATGATCGATTCCCGGGCCTCGGCAAGCAGCGCCGCAACCTCGGCTTCCTCCCCCGCCATCATCAGCCGGGAGAGGTATTGGGCACGATTCTCCACAGTCGGTTCCACCTCGACCAGCCGTCGGCTCAGGCGCAGTCCCTCCGTAAGATCGCCTCCACGATTGCTGAGATTGATCAACTGCCGCAGGGCTTGCGGGTCCTCCGGGTTCTGCCCGAGAGAGCGGGCAAGCTCCTCCCGCGCGGTCAGAAGATCCCCCTGCATCATATAGATTTCCGCGAGGTATCCGCCGTAGCGGGCACCTCCTTTTTCCTTGGCCTGACGCTCTCGAAGAGAGCCGATCAGCTCCTCCAGCCGGTTCATGGAGGCGGCGACTTCCACCTGTCTGCGGAAGATTTCGTTCCGCTGCGACGCCCGCGTCTCCCTTTCAAACGCCTCCTGAAGCAGCCGCGCGGCTTCCTCCGCCTGACCCTGCTGACGGGCCACCGTGGCCAACTGTAGGCGGATGGGAGTGGAGTCCTCCACGTAGCGGAGCGCCGAGTTGAGCCGCTGCACGGCTTTTTCATAGGCGGTGTCCTGAAGCGCAATGTCAGCGTATTGAAGGTAGAGCGACGGATCTGCCGGGGTGCGGCTGATCAACTGATCGAGAGTATCGAGTGCTTCCTTGGGCCGACCGTCGTTCACGAGCACCTGTACGACGGTTCGCAGGCTCGCCGTGAGTTGCTTGGGATCGGCTTTGCCCAGAGCGTCGAGCGCTGCGATCTGCTCCTGCGGCGTGCCAAAGGCTTGCGCAAAGAGGACTCCGGCGCGTGCGCCTCTGAGGGGTTCCTCTGAAGTTTGCAGCGTTGCGAGCGCCTTTTGGGCGGCGGCGCGGTCGTTCCGGAAGATGGCGAGCTGGAGGCGCACAGTCGCGTGCAGTGCGCTCTCCCCGGGATCGGTTTCCCAACGTTTCGCGGCGGCTTCATCCACGGCGAGCAGGCGGGCAAACCGGGCGGCGGCTTCCTCGGCATAAAAAAGGCTTGGGGCGAGCTTCCAGACCTGTGGCAAAAGGCGCTCGGCGGCGGCGAGCGAGCCTTCCTCCTGCGCTCTGCGCCAGGCGAATTGTACGAGTGCCTCGTCTTCAGGAAAGCGCTTCAGAGCGTCCTGGAGCGTGGCGTCGGCCTCGGTCTGCCACTTCATTGCGGTCTGGGCGCGGACGAGCGCGAGGAATGCATCGGCTCCGGCTCCCGGAAGAGCGATCAGATCCGTAAGAGTCTTCCGCGCGGCGGCTTCGTCGCCTTTTTCCAGATGGAACGCCGCGATCCGCTGGCGGGCATCCACCGCCGAGGGATCGATGGAGAGAAGGCGCTGCCAGACGGCGACGGCTTCCTCCTGCGCCTCATGGCGGTAGAGCAGATCCGCCAGCAGGTTGAGGCGGGCGATGTCCCGCGAAGCTTCCGGAGCAAGCCGCCTCCATGTGGCGTAGGCGGCTTCCCGGAGCTCGGGACGGTTCCTGATGGCTTGCCATTGCAGGTCGCCCAAGAGAAGCAGGATTTCCTGAGACGCATCCGCCGGACGGCCGAGCAGTTCGGCTTCCTCCAGCGCCTTGTCATGCCGATTCATCTCCGCAAGCAACCGGATGAGCGAAAGTCGCAGGGCGACATCGCCGGGGGCAAGCTCCGTGGCCTTGCGAAGGGAGGTAAGCGCCTGATCGCCGTGGTTAAGATCGCGCTGCACGCGGCTGAGCGCCAGATAGGTCTGGTGATCCTGCGGGGCGGCGGCGATCCGGGCTTCGTAGAGCGCCTGCAAGCCCGGGAGGTCCTCCTTGCGCCGGTACATTTCGTCGATTCGCGAGCGGATGTCCCGCGCGAGCCAGCTTCCCGCGCTCGTTTCGTCAAGTGCCCTAAGATAGATCGCGGCAGCTTCGGCGGTTTTGCCTTCCTGATCCTCCGTCCGTGCGAGGAGAATGGCGGCGGCGACTTTTCGATAGGGATCGCGTTCGCTCGCTTTACGAAGGGCTTCAAAGGTGGATCGGGCGTCATCGAACTGCCCGGCAGCGAGAAAGGCTTCCCCGGCTTCTTCGAGCACCTGCGGGTCATCCGGAGATTGCCGGATCGCTTCACGCCAGAGCGCGAGCGCCTTGTCCTCCTCAAAGGTCCGGGAATGCAGCAGGGCCAGCGAACGGATGAGATCGAGCCGGTCCATGGGCGGAAGTTCGCTGGAGCCGAGGGCGAGTTCGTAGGCTTTGGCGGCTTCAGGAAAATTTCCCTCGGTGGTTTCCAATTCCGCCAGCAGCCGGGCGGCGAGGTGGGCGTGGGCTCCCTTCTCCTGGATCGCTTCGCCGTACCACCGACGCGCCTCGTCGGGCTGATGAAGCCGCTGGGCAAGCATCCCCGCGGCAATGCTGTAAGCCTGTCGGCTCTCCGGCTTTTCGCGATGCGCGGCTTCCCAACGTTTTTGGAGCGCTTCGAGGCCTCCCCCTTTGGTGGAGTACCATTCGACCAGTTGATCAAATGCTTTTCCCGGCTGCGGACTTTGCAGCAGCATGACTTCGTAGCGCTCGGCGAGTTCCGGCGTCAGTTCATGGACTTCGGCGGTTCCCGTTTGCAGCCAACCGGCGGAGAGGATCAGGGGAAGAAGGAAGCGTTTCATAGTGAAAAGAGGGGAGTTAAGCGGAAGGCCAGCGACGGATGCCGACATCGGTGACAAAGAGAAGCACGGCAGCCAGGGCGAGCCACGGCCAGAGTTCATGTTCCCGAACCGCCGTCCGCCGGTCGGCCCGGAAGATGGCGGCAGGATCAGGATTGACGGAGCCGCCTGTCGCGGTGGCCAGCGTGGTGAGGCTTTCGAGCGCGAGCGGTTCCATGAGAAATTCACGGGGAAAACCGCGCGTATAGGTAAAGACGCGGCTGTCGAGAATCTGCTCTCCGTGGGTCAGCTGTGCCTGCCCAAAGATGATCCCCCGCTCTGTCAGCGGATAACGCGCCTCCCAGTGGCCCGGGCGGATTTTTTCCAGAGGGACGGCGGCGACTTTGCCGCCCGGAAGGTTGAGTTGAACGGAAGCCGTCGCCTCCTCCGGGAAGCCTTGTCCCGTGGGGTCGAGTGCGTCGAGGCGAATGGTGAGGTGGTTCTCCTGCCCGGTGAGCGTCATTTCGGAACCGCCCATCGCGGGACTTCTTCCCATCCGGCGCAGAAGTTGGCTCCAGAACTTGCCAAACCCCGGCCAGCGCAGCCATTCAACGGCCCAGCGATTCCGGGCGTCCGAGGTAAACGCGGCTGTCATGCCAAGGCCGAAGCGCCAGGTCGTCAGCACGGGGTCGCCCCGCTCGGAGATGAGCCAGACTTCGGAGGTCGGCTTTGCCCTGGTCCTCACGTAGCCGAGGAGAAAGGGGCTGGCGTTCCATTCAATGCCGTCGAGAAAATCGACCGCCCGCACAGGTTTCACCTGAAAGGGAAACTCCTGAATGGCCGATTTCGAGGCGGTCATCGTCTCTTTCGTAAAAACCTGCGGCACGCTGGTGGGGTCGGTCGCCTCGTAATACCGGCCATTCCCCCACTGCGCGATCTCCGAGAGCAACTGCCCGTCGGCGCCCTCGCCCATGCCGACGGTGCTGATAGTCACGCCATTCTGCGCCATGCGTGTGGCGAGTTCCTGAAACGGACCCTCCTGCGACATGCCATCGGTGAGCAGGATGACGTGGCGGATCTTCGCCGTGCTATTCCGCAACTGGTCCTCCGCTTCCTCCATGGCCGGGGCGATATTGGTGCCGCCATCAGCGGTAATGGAGGCGATGGCGGAACTGATCGCGCCGGGAATGGCGGCTTGCAGCGGGGCGGCGAGGGTCGCGTCGTTATCAAACACGACCAGCCCGACATAGTCGCGCGGCCCAAGGAGGTCGGCGCTGGCACGGGCGGCGCTCTTGGCCAGTTCAAGCTTGTCGCCGCTCATGCTGCCGCTGCGGTCGATGACAAGCATGAGCGCCATGGAGGGATTCTCCTCGTCTTTCTGAAAGTCGCAACTTACGGGGAGGACATCTTCGACAGGCGTGCGGAAGTAGCCCCCAAGTCCGTAAGCCTGATCGCCGCCGAGCATCATCAGACCGCCACCGAAGTCGCGCACGTACGAATGCACAAGCGCCATCTGCGCGGGCTGAAAGGCGGAGGCGGGAAGATTGTCGATGATCAGGGTGTCGTACTTCTGGAGATCGCTCATCTCCGTCGGCACGCCTTCGGCGGGGCGGACATCAAGGTTCACCCCTTCCTGCTTGAGCGCCCACTCAAAGTAACGCGCGGCCTCGGGCTGGTCGCTCAGCAGGAGGACGCGGGAATCGCCTTGCGCGATGACGACGGTGCCGAGCTGGTTGTTCTCGGCAAGGGTATCGGCGGCGGCCTGTACGCCGACTTCATAGTGAAGCAGTTTTTCGTCCGTGGCCCGGTCGTCAAAGCGCACGATCTGCGTCCCGCTGCCCGGGTGCTCCATTTGTTTTGTCGCGATGCGCACGCCGTTGCGAAAGAGATTCACGGTGACAGGGCCGGGGCGGGTGCTAAAGATCGTGGCCTCAATGGCAAGCGGTTCCTCAGCCCGTACGTGGGTTGGAGCGGAGAGATCGCGGACGAGGACTTCGGGGCGATCCGGTGGGTCTACCGGCACGACTTCCACGCGAATTCCCTGCGCGGCGAGCGCCTCGGCATCCGGCAATCCTCCGGTGCTCACGCCATCGCTGAAGAGCACGGCGGTTTTCACGCGATCAGGGCGAAAGCTGGCGGCGGCAAGGGCAAATGCGGTGTCGAGGCGGGTTTCGTCGGGTTGAACCCGCGCGGGATCGCCTTTGCGCAGTTCCTCCGCTTCCCGCGCGACACGTCCCTTTCCGCCAAAGCCGATCCATGCCGTTTCGGCTCCTGCGAAATCGGCCTTGGCGGCAAACGCCTGAGCGGCTTCCAGCCCGGCGGCGTCCAGACTGCGGCTTTGATCAACGAGAAGCAGTACCTCGCGCTTGGTCGAACGGCCCATCCAGCGCGGCTCGGAAAGCGCGAGGACGAGCAGCAGGAACACGACGCAGCGCATGGCAAACGCGAGGTTCCGCCGCCCCGCCCGGAGCGGCCCGATGGAGCGCAGATGCCACCACGCCAGCAGCGCCAGCCCGGCAGGGAGGAACAGCAGGATCGCCGGACGAAGCATCTCAAAAGGGCCGAACTGCATAGAATCTAATCTGTCATCCTCCGGTTGAAACTCCCCCACTCCAGCGTTACTCCCGCAAGCGCGAGCGCCACGAGACACCACCATCCCGGAAGCACCGGCCAACCTCCCGTGCTCTGCGATTCGCTCTCTGCCTCCACCGGCAGCGACACCAGACGGCTCTCCACATTCCCCGGCAGCAGGGCCGTGCCCTCCCCGGAGGGATCATCCGGGCGAAGCGACTCCAACAGATTGCCCATCAGGACCGGGAAAGCGGTCCTCAGAGGAAAATCCGACTGCGACGGGTCAAACCCCAGCACGAGCCAGCGCGGGCTGCGATCCCACTGACCAAAGACAAGCGGGTGATCCATTGAGGCGACCAGTGTTTCGCTTCCCGGCGCGGGCTGCCACTGCGCCGCTTCGCGAATGGCGACAGGGCCGAACTGCACATGCTGGAGCAGGCGAGCCGATTTTTGCTGTTCGCTCACGGGGGCTTCCGCAAGCCGCCCTGTCTGCTCTCCCCAAAATCCGCTCCGCTGCGGAGCAATGAGAAGAAGCGCCGTTTCCGGCGGCGGAGCATCCGGAAGCTGATCACCTCGCGCGATGACGAGATCCACCTCTTCGGGCAATACCGCCGGGTAATGCTCCAGTCGCGTCCGCTGCACAAGCGGGATGGAGTCGAGCAACGCTTCCAGATAGCCGTCCACCGGGCCGACGATCAGCACGCGCAGCGGCTTGAGCGCGGGGAGCCGCGCGGCGGCGTGGTTATCGGAAATGAGTTGATCCTCTTCACTCATACGAAGGTTCGCACTGAAGAGCGCGCCGGCTTCGGCATTTCCCCGCCAGCTCCGTTGCCAGCGGCCTTGGGGTTCGAGCGTAAGTTCGGCGAGGTCGAGGGGTTGGCCATCGCGCTGGAGCTCCAGCCGACCTTCAAAACCGTTGGCCGAGGTGACTTCCACGTCGAGCTGCCAATCGCCGGGCGCAATGGGCGAGCGCCGGACGGAGAAATGCGTGATACCGGTGTTGCGCGGTTTTTCCGTTCGCGAGGAGTGAAGCCGGACGCCTTTCGGCCATTCCGCCTCCACCGCCCCGGGCCATACAGCGTCGGAGAAGACGACGATCTCCGCCCGTTCGCGGAGCAGCGCCAGTTCTCCGGCCAGCTCCAGCGCGGGGCGTGGGTCGCTGCCGGTGGGGAGCGGGCGGGCGGCTTCCACGGCTTCCCGGAGAGCGCGGCGGCTGGAGGCCCAGCCCTGGAGGATCGCAGGAGGGTTCGCGGCGGAAAGAAGCGTCATTTCATCCTCCGGCCGCAACCGCGCGATACTGCGGAGAAGGGCTTCCCGACTGGTTTCCCAATGGGCCGCGCGGCCTTCCCTTGCGGTCATGCTGGCCGAGGGATCGAGCACGGCCACGAGATGACGCGGCTCCCGGCGCTCCCAATCGAACGCCGGTCGCGCCAGTGCGGCGATAATCAGGGCAAGAATGAGAAGTTGAATCGCCAGCGACACCCAGCGCCGCAGCTTTCGCCAGAAGGGCGTGCGCTCCACGCGCGGAGCGAGGACGTTCCAGAACAGCAGCGTGGGGACCGGCTTGCGGCGCTGCCGCGTTTTCAGGAGATAAAACCCGATCACCGGTAGCGCCAGCAGCCCGAGCCATGCCGCCATGGGAAAGAGGAATCCGCTCACCGGACGAACCCTCCTTCCAGCAACAACCGCCGGACGACCGCCACGGGGGCCTCTCCGGCATCCACCCGCTGAAAGGCGATGCCGTGGCGTCGGCAGTATTCGGCAAGCCGCGCTTCGTAGGCTCGTACGGCTTCCTCATACTGTCGGGCGGCGGCGCGATCGACAATGAGCGTCTTCCGCTCCGCGCTCTCGACGTCTTCGTACTCAAACTCGCCGAGCTCCCCGGCCAGCTGTTCGTCGGCATGCACGATCTGGATCACCGCGATATCGTGCCGCGCATACCGAAGCCGATCGAGCGCGAGGAAAGCGTCGTCAGGCGAGCTTCCCCATGCGTCGGTGAGCCAGATCAGAAGGCCCCGACGGGGATTCGTCGCGATCCAGCGGGCGACCTGTCGCGCCAAGTCAGTGGCTCCGGTGGCTACGCCGGGTGTCTGCGCGGCTTCGAGATAACGCAGCAGCGGAAGAAAACGCGCGCGCCCCCGGCCCGGAGCCCACGGGCGCGTTTCCAGCGGACCGAGACAGTTGACTCCTGCGCGGTCGAGATTCGCCAGCGCCAGATAGGCAAGCGCGGCGGTAAGCTGTCGTGCGAGGTCGAACTTCGACGGTTCGCCCCACTGCATGGAGGTGGTGGCATCCAGCAGCAGATGAACGTAGAGATCTTCTTCTTCTTCAAAAAGCTTCAGGAAGAGATGCCGATTCCGCGCGTAGCCCGCCCAGTCCACGGCCCGAAGGTCGTCGCCCGGGCTGAACGGGCGGTGGTCGGCAAACTCCAGCCCGGCTCCGCGCTTGACGCTGCGGCGCTCGGCGCGTTGGCGGCCACGGGCGATCTGCCTTGCCAGGAGATGCAGACCCTCCAGTTGCTGAAGAAAGGCGGCGGGAAATAGCTCCTTCACGTCAGGGGATATGAGGATGTAAGGAAGCAATCAGGCTTCGCTCTCCCACCGGGCACGGGCGGCGCCGACGACGCTGTCGAGGATGCGGTCGGCCGTCAGCCCGTCGGCCTGCGCCTCGAAGTTGAGCATCACGCGGTGGCGTAATACCGGGTACGCTACGGCAACGAGATCTTCCGAGGCGACATGCGCGCGGCCCGCGAGCGCGGCGACGATCTTCGCAGCGGCGATGCAGGCCTGACCGGCGCGGGGGCTGGCTCCGTAGCGCACGTAGCGACGCACTTCGTCGGTCGCGTAAGGGCTCTCCGGGTGCGTAGCCATCACCAGCCGCACCGCACGCTGAAGGATCGTGGCCGTAGCAGGAATGGATGCCGCGAGGTCTCGCATCTCCAGAAGATCCTCGCCGTCGAGAATGGCGCGCGCCTCCTGTCGCCGACCGGGGGTGGTCCGCTCAAGGATCTGCTGAAACTCCTCCTCCTTCGGGTAAGGGACGAGCAGCTGGAAGAAAAAGCGGTCCATCTGCGCTTCGGGCAGCGGGTAGGTCCCCTCCATTTCGAGCGGATTCTGCGTGGCGAGGACAAAGAAAGGCTGCGGCAGCGGGCGCGTGGCTCCGCCCGTGGTGACGTGGCCCTCCTGCATCGCTTCGAGGAGGGCGGACTGCGTCTTGGGTGTCGTGCGGTTGATCTCGTCGCCCAAAAGGACGTTGCAAAAAATCGGCCCCGGCTCGTAGCGAAACTGGTGCGCCCCTTTACCGTCATCCATCAGCAGCGTCGTCCCGAGAAGATCCGACGGCATCAGATCGGGCGTAAACTGGATGCGCTGAAACTGGAGATGCAAGGCAGAGGCAATGGTCTTGACGAGGAGGGTCTTCCCCAGCCCCGGGACGCCTTCCAGCAGGACATGCCCGCCCGCGACCATGGCCATCAGCGTATGCCGCACGATGGACTCCTGACCGACAACGACTTCGCCGACCGCTTTCTCCAACGCCGTAAAGCGTTCCTGAAAACGGGTGATCCCGGCAGCGGCCGACTCCGGGGAAACAGGGGAAATAGTAAGGGAGGTCATGGTATAGCGGGAGAAGCAACGGGGCGAATCCGTTCAAAATAGGTGCGGATGACGCGACGATGCGCCAGCGGGAGCGATTCATCGTTGACCGCGCGTTGAGAAAGTTCGTGGTAATCGGAGAAGGCAACGGGCTTTGCCGGAGCCGCCGCAGTGCCGCTGCCCGTGGTATCAGAAAGCGAGGTCACTTCGGATTCCCCGTCACCGATTACGGCCGGGGTCTGCTCCTCGGCACCAACCCGCTGCTGAGCGGTTTCCTCTCCGAAAGGCTCACCCCCGGGAGTCTTCCCTGCCCGCAGACCAGGACGGCCCGAGGCTCGACAAAGAGAGAGACAAGGGGTGCATTCCCGCGATTCGCCCTGCAAACGGCGACGCAGAGTATTGAGTTGATCGCGTCCCATCGCGGCCGTTCGCCCCCGGTTCTGCCGCATCGCCTCCAGCGTCAGTTGCCGACCGAGCGAGCGCATGGGCGATTGCAGCGAGCGGTTTGAGGCGGAGTTCCCCTTGGCAGCCTGGGAGGAAAGTTCGCTCAGGGATTGTGAAAGCGCCTGATTACCGCGCTGCCCCGCCCGTTTCGCTGCCGAAGCGAGCATTTCGGAAACGACGGCGTTCCGCCGGATCGCCGAGCTTGCCTCCGGCGATTTTGCTAATCGGTCCGCGTGTTTATCGGCCTCCTCCGCCGCAGCTTCGAAATCGCCCTGCCGCAGCGCTGCACCGAGCGCCCCCATTCCCTCAAAAGCCTCCAGCGCCTCCGCCATCGCCGCCGCCTGCGGGGCGATACTGGACGCCTCCACCTGCGCGGCCATCGCCTTGAGCTTTTCCTCCATCTGGCCGATCTCCAGCAAAGGCTGCATTGGGTCCCGGTCAGCCAAGGCTTCACGCAGGCGCAGAGCTTCGCTAAAGAACGCTTTCAATTCCGGATCGTCCGTAAGCTTCGTAAACCCGTCCCAATCCTCCAGCACCTCCGCTGCAAGCTCCAACCGTTCGTCGGCCAGGGCTTCGAGTTGCGCAATTCTGTCCCCTTCCCGCTGCCATTCGCGCCCTCCCAAACCGAGGAAAATGAGTGTCAGAACCACGGCTGCGCCGCTCATCCAGCGGGTTCCGCGTGAAATCCGGAGCGGCCACGCTGAATGCCAATCGATCCCTTCCAGCCGCGTTGCCAATTCCCGCAGGGTCACTTCGCGCCACTGCTTCTCCCCCTCCGGCCACTCGGTCCATGCCAGCAGATGATCCGGCAGGCCCAGCAGCCGATCCGCCCGCAGCGCCAACTCCCGGGGCGAAGGACGACGCGTCAGCACCCATGCCAGATAGCACAGCGCTCCCAGCCAGATCCCCGCCGCGGTCAACGCCAGAGTCATCAGCAACAGATACCCGCCTCCCTCACCTGCTCCGAAGAGCCATAGGTAGCCGTAACCCAGGCAGAGCACCCCTATACCCACCGCCACGACAATCATCGTACGAAACGCCGCCCCAAGGCATTGTTCCCAACGCCACCGTCGCGTCATCTCCAGTATGATCCCATCCAATTCCCGTGGGGCCTCCATGGCCTTTCTTTTAGGCCAAGCGCCCCAGAAAGGTCAAGCTGCGTCATCGGTTCGGGCCTATCATTTTGAATCTTGTTTCATATTAGACAAACTCATTAGAGCAGAGAGACTGCAATCCGTCGGAATAAGGCCTGATGAGAGTCACCGTTCTTTCACCGGAGGCCGTCTACCCCATAAAGGCCCACCAACCTGCGCAAAGGGCTGAAACGATGTATAGTGCTGCCCTCCCCTTCCGCTGCTGATCCTATGCCCGAGCCGATCCTCATTCGCCATGACAAAGGGCTTTGGCTGCCCGAAGCGGATCTTTGGCTCGATCCGAGAGAGAGTCGCGAACGGGCTTTTGTCTCTCATGCCCACAGTGACCATTTCGCCCCGCACCTCTGGACGCTATGCAGTCGCGTGACCCGAAGGCTGATCGGGAGCCGCTATGGGAACCAAAGCCAGCGAAAACTGCATACGCCGGACTGGGATGAACCGTATGAGGAGAGAGGGCATCTGTTTCGTCTTCTGCCCGCCGGACATATCTTCGGTTCCGCCATGCTCCATGTGACCCGCCTGCGCGATGGAGCCAGCCTTCTCTACACGGGAGATTTCAAACTCCGTCAGGGGCTTACTTCGGAAAGGACGCAACTGCGGCCTGCCGATACCTTGGTCATGGAAACCACCTTTGGACTGCCGAAATACCGTTTTCCGCCCTCCGGACAGGTCATCGCCACGATTCTGGCTTTCGCCCAAGAGACACTGGAGGGTGGAGGCATTCCCGTTCTGCTTGGGTATTCTCTCGGGAAGGCTCAGGAAATCCTCGCCGCCCTTGGGGAAACGGAACTGCCGGTCATGTTGCATCCCTCCGTAACCCGGCTCGCGCGGGTCTATGATGAGTTGAGGGGAACACCTATCCGCTGGAAACCATTCCATGCGGAGAACGCCCAAGGGCATGTACTGATCTTCCCTCCAAGCGCCGGTCGATCGGTGGCGTTGCGGAAGTTGAAGGGCGTGAGGACCGCCATGCTCAGCGGTTGGGCTTTGGACCCCGGAGCCCGATTCCGTTATCAGGTCGATAAAGCTTTTCCCCTGAGCGATCATGCCGATTACGGGGAACTCCTGAAGTGTGTGGAAGAGGTTCAGCCGCGGTGGGTTTATACCGTTCATGGCTACGCTTCCGAGTTTGCGCGCGACCTCCGGATGCGGGGCTGGGACGCGTGGTCACTCGTTGGGGAGAACCAGTTGGAACTCACGCTCTCTACGGAGATGCCTTCCGTGCCGCCCATTGAAAGCCCGGAGAACCACTTCGAGCCGGAGGACACTTCGGAGGCCGAGCCTGCCACCGACTCATTCCTATTATGGGCGCGGACCTGCGAAGAGATTGCCGCCCACGCTCCGCGATTGAGCAAGGTGGAAAAACTCGCCCGCTATCTCCGACAGCTTCCCGAAAGCGAGCTTCCTCGTGCAACCCGCTGGTTCACGGGGAACCCCGGTGAACCCTCGCTTCCTCCGTTGCAGGTGGGCCATGCAGTCATCAGACAAGCGCTGCTCCGCCTTGGCGGGATGAATGAACGGGAGTACCGTCGCCTGTCGCAATCGCAGAATGATACCGGGCGCACCGCCTATCTTGTCCTCCGAGGCTACCGGTCTGCGGAAGGCGGAATTCGCCTTTCCGGCACGCTCGCGGAAATTGCGGTGCTTTTTGAAAATCTTCGTCAGGCCAAGGGAATTTCGGGGAAATCCGGGATTCTGCAAAAGGCTCTGGAATCGCTTTCGCCGCTGGAAGGGAGCTATGTCGTGCGGCTTCTCACGGGCGAACTGCGGATCGGATCAAAGGAGGGGCTGGTAGAGGAAGCTATAGCGGGCGCGTTCCTTCAGCCGGCACAGGAGGTTCGGGAAGCGGTCATGCTTTCAGGAGATCCGGGGCAGGCGGCTCTGCTGGCGCGCCGGGGAGCGCTGGCAGCCGCGACTCCAACGCTTTTTGTCCCGATCAAAGTGATGTTGGCCAGCCCGGAGGAAAGCGCGGCAGCCATCTGGGAGCGACTGGGTCCCGCTGCCGCGCCGATCTGGCTGGAGAGCAAATACGACGGTATCCGCGCGCAACTCCATGCGAACAAAGAGCGGATCGAGATTTACTCCCGCGATCTCAAGCCGATGTCCACGCAATTTCCCGAGATCACCGGAGAGGCGGGATTTCACCACGAAGCCATTTTTGATGGGGAAATCATTGCTTACGACGAGGCGAAGCGTCTCACATTTCATGATCTCCAGCGCCGTCTGGGGCGCAAAGAGGAAGCCGACCTGTTCATTCGCTCGGATATTGCCATACAGTACGTTGTCTTCGACCTCCTATGGCATAACGGCCGCAGTTTACTCAAAGAGCCGCTTGAGAAGCGAAGGCAACTACTGGAAGAGCTTGAGCTGCCAGACGCATGGCAACGCATTACCGTTCATCACGCGGCATCACTCCCGGAGGTGGAGAGCTTCTATCACGCAGCCCGACGCGCCGGCCATGAGGGGCTTATCGCCAAAGACCGTACGAGCTTTTATTCTCCGGGGCGACGGGGCAAAAACTGGCTGAAGCTCAAAAAAACGGTTTCCACGCTTGATGTCGTAGTGGTCAGAGCCGAGCTTGGACACGGCAAACGCAGTCGTGTACTCAGCGACTATACCTTCGCCGTCCGCGATAACGCGGGAGCACTCAAAGTCATCGGGAAGGCTTACTCCGGACTGACCGATGCAGAGATCGAAGAGCTTACCGAATACTTCGAAACTCACACCATCAGCCAACGCGGGAATGTGCGGACGGTATCGCCGGACATCGTTCTGGAAGTTGCCTTTGATTCGATCCGGCCCAGTCAGCGGCACGACAGCGGCCTCGCCTTGCGCTTTCCCCGGATCAAGGCTATTCGCCGGGATAAGACGGTGTCGGAAATCGATACTCTTGAGTATGCTCGATCCCTGGCCCACGACGGAGCGCCGTAAACAGCGCTGTACCGGAAGAAAACACCTCTCCGCTCCATGCCACGGGAAAACTCCATCAAGGCAAAACCAAAGCGTTCTCCATCACGGAAGGTCGCAAGCCGTTGGGCGATCTGGCTGACGGATCGGCGAGGCTCTCCTTTTGCTTTTCAGAAGCGAACCTGGGCGGCCTATCAAAACGGAAAAAGCGGGCTGATTCACGCCTCTACGGGACAAGGAAAAACTTACGCCGCATGGGGCGGTCCCCTTGAAGAATGGCTCAGCGAGCATCCCGATCCCAAAGCATGGCCACGGCAGACGGAGCCGCTACGTGTTCTCTGGCTGACTCCGCTCCGCGCTTTGGCAAACGATATTACGGAAGCCCTGCGGCTTCCCGTAAAGGAAATGCGGATGCCGTGGACCGTCGAACTGCGCACCGGCGACACCTCTGCATCCGTACGCCAGCGTCAGCGCCTACGTTTCCCTACCGCGCTGGTAACAACTCCGGAAAGCCTGTCGCTGCTTCTCTCTCATGAAGAGACGCGTGAGCAGTTTGCAAACCTTCGGGCGGTCATTGTCGACGAATGGCATGAATTGATGGGAACAAAGCGGGGCACACAGACGGAGCTTTGCCTTGCGCGATTGCGCAGATGGACCCCGAGCCTGAAAGTGTGGGGAATCTCCGCCACTTTGGGGAACCTCCCGCAAGCACTGGAAGTGCTACAGGGAACGGTCCACGATCCGATGCGGAACTCTTTGATTGTCGCCAGATCGGACCGGAAGTTCGTTCTCGAAACCCTGATTCCGGATCGCGTCGAGCGGTTTCCCTGGGCAGGGCACCTCGGTTTGAATCTACTGGAGAAGGTCATCGGGCAGCTTGAGGCGAAGAAAACCACGCTGCTTTTTACCAATACCCGCTCGCAGACGGAGCTGTGGTTCAAAGCGCTATTGGAAGCCCGGCCGGATTGGGAAGGAATGATTGCCCTTCATCATGGCTCGATTGACCGCAGAGCGCGGGAAGAAGCCGAGGAAGGCCTTCGCAATGGGACGCTCCGCTGTGTTGTGTGTACGGGAAGTCTCGATCTGGGAGTCGATTTTTCGCCTGTTGAGCAGGTTATTCAGGTAGGCGGACCCAAAGGAGTAGCGCGGATTTTGCAGCGGGCCGGACGAAGCGGACATCAACCGGGCGGCGAGAGCCGTATCGTATGCGTGCCCGCGCACGCGCTCGAACTGATGGAGTTCCCTGCGGCCAGAGAGGCCATCGCAGCTCATCAAATCGAAGCGCGCCGCCCTCTGGAAGCCCCACTGGATGTATTGGTTCAACATCTGGTCACCGTGGCGGTGGGTGGCGGCTTTCGCTCCAATGAAATGCTCGAGGAGGTTCGGTCGACGCACGCATATCGAAACCTGAGCCTTCGTGACTGGCAATGGACGCTCGACTTTGTGGTGCGCGGAGGCACCGCGCTGCGAGCCTATCCACAGTTTCAGCGGGTGCAGGAACGCGATGGACTCTTCAAGGTGATTGAGCCGCAGATCGCCCGGTTTCACCGGATGTCCATCGGCACCATTTCCAGCGACGCCGCCTTTTCGGTGCGGATGATGAGAGGGCAGCCTCTTGGAAGCGTGGAAGAGTCGTTCATCGCACGATTAAAACCGGGGGATGCCTTTTCGTTCTCCGGGCGGCAACTGGAGCTGGTCCGCGTGCGGGATATGACAGCCATCGTGAGACCTTCCAGAAAAGCAGCGCGGACTGTTCCCCAATGGCTGGGAGGCTACATGCCACTTTCATCCCAGCTGTCAGCCGCCATTCGCCGAAAACTGGAGGAGGCGCGTGCAGGGCGGTTCATCAGCCGTGAGATGAAAGCACTGGAACCGGTCCTTCGCTTGCAACAGGAGTGGTCCCTGATTCCGGGAGCCGATGAATTGCTCATCGAGAGCGCAATGACGCGCGGAGGACATCACTACTTCATCTATCCCTTTGCCGGACGCCTCGTGCATGAAGGCATGGCCGCGCTCACCGCCTTTCGTTTCTCAAAGATGGCGCCCCGTTCGTTCACGCTGACGATGAGCGACTATGGCTTCGCCCTGACAACCCCCTCCATGTTACCCATGGACGAGGCGCTCTGGAGGGAAATCCTCACCGCAGATCATCTTCTTGAAGACCTGCTGGAGTGTCTGAACACCGGCGAACTGGCCAGACGCAAATTCCGCGAGATCGCCCGTGTAGCCGGGTTGATCTTTCAAGGATACCCGGGCAGAGGCAAATCGCTCCGTCAGATTCAGGCATCCAGTGGCTTGTTCTATGACGTTTTCAGGCAATACGATCCGGGAAATCTGTTGTTGGAACAGGCGAAGCGCGAAGTGCTGCGCGATCAGCTCGACATCGTCCGGCTGACAGAAGTTCTGACCGCGATCCGGGAAATGGAGTTGCAGTTAGTCCCTGTAGAGCGGCTCACTCCGCTGTCCTTTCCGCTCTGGGCGATGTGGGTTCAAGGGCAGGTCAGCTCCGAGACGTGGAGCGATCGTGTGCGCCGGATGGCAGAACAACTCGAAACCGAGGCCAACGCCTGACTCCCATCGCTAAATGAACCCTTCAAGCTCCATATCCCTCCATCTGGCAGGCGAACAGGTCGTTCTGCTTGCGGATCGTGGGCTATGGTGGCCAGAAAGGAAAATGCTCTTTATCGCAGACCCGCATTTCGGCAAAGCCGCGACCTTTCGCCTTTCAGGAATCCCCGTCCCGGAAACCGCGCATGAGGCCGATCTTCTGCGACTTTCCCGAATGCTGACCGAAACAGGAGCCGGAAGCCTTGTGATTCTCGGCGATTTTTTTCACTCGCGGTTGGGCATTACCGAATCCACGCGATCAGCCCTTTCTCAATGGCGTGAGAAATGGAGACAACTGGCGATTACCCTTGTTATCGGAAACCATGACCGGCACGCCGGACTGCCCGAAGACCGGCTCGCGATTCGATGCCTTGAGGAACCTCTTCTGCTCGCTCCCTTTGCAGGATGCCACCACCCGCAACCGGTGGAGGGACATTACGTGCTGGCCGGTCATCTCCATCCCGCCCATCGTGTGGCCGCCAGCGTGGTTCCCTGCTTTCAGGTCTCCGCCCGTCAAACGATCCTTCCAGCCTTCGGCTCCTTTACCGGCACCAGCCGGATTCAACCGCTGGCGGATGACGAAATCTATCTCGCCGGGTCACAAGAGATCGTTCATTTCCCCAAGCGTCGAAAATGAAATGGCGGTCGTCCGCTCCAATCCGCACCTATCCCTCCAGTGTTCGCGCTACTCTTTCTTCTCAAGCAGCGCGCGTACGCCCTCGTAGTGGTGAAGGAATACGCCTCCAAACGCTGGCGACTTCGCCCCCGCCTCCTGTACTTCCCGGAGCGTACCCAAAAAGCGCCCGGTCGGCTGTCCGTGGAAAGTGATCTGCGGCTCGGCTTTCAGCTCGCCGGTTTCAATGGAGGGGTAGACCTTCCTGCCGATTTTAGCGCCATACGCGAGCTCGGCATCGCTGATATCGAGGATGGAATTGGGACCGGTCGCGCTGCGGCGATACGACATGACCCCGATATAGTCGGAGAGATCCTGAATGTGCTCGTGAAAGTTCTTCGTCGCGCCGTCGAACTCGAAGGTCAGCGCGTCCGAATGACGATCGTAGAATGCCGGAATATCATAGGCGAGAAGCAGTCCGCTTTCCGGCGTAACCTTCTCCCGGATTGCCTTCATGGTTTCCAGATTCTCCCGCGCCACCTCCTGCTTCGCCCCCTCCTTCCAGCGAGAGGTAAGATACGGCTCGATGTCGTAATGCACTCCTGCCAGCTTCCGCCCTTCCGGAAGCGACGCCTGAAACGCGAGGATGGCATCAAGCCGTGCCAGCGTCTCCGTGCGCTGTTCCGCGAGTCCCATGGACGCCGCCCCGTCCAATGCCTCCACCGCGATCCCGCGCTCCCATGCCGTCTTCAGCAGCAGTCGCCACTCCTCCTGATCCGCCACCTGCAGGCCATCACCCGCCTCTCCCTCAAACCGGATCTGCACCAGCAACCGACGAATCCCCCACTTTCGGGAAAAGTCGAGCATGGCATTCCGCTCCTCCTCGTCCACGACCTGTCCACGCCGCCATACCCACATGCCAAGATCTCCGCTCTGATCACCCGAAAGCTTCTCATCAGCCGGGGCAAGCGCTACGAGGGAAAGAAAAATGGCGGGGGCAAACCATCTAATATTTAATTGCATGAACTATTTAATAACGTTAGCTTTGTCGTATGTCAACCTACCATCGATTCTTCATGGGAAACCTGGCGGTTCTTTCCCTGTCCCTTTCTCTTGTTTCTGTCCTTTCTCCCATCTCGCGGGCTGCGGAGACGACACCCGGAACCGTCCTCCTCTGGAATGCGGAAAGCGACACCGGCCAATGGAAGGCCATCGGCACTGGGGTTCTCGATAGCCACCGCCTTACCGCAACACCCGGGCTGCGCATTGCCATTGACTGGGATCGCGCTACGTTCGGGATCGGAGTGGTCTATCAGTCGGAAACACTCCCACTGCTCTCCTCCCTCGACAGCAAAGTGACACTGGAGGCGCGGGTGCTGCCGGAGGAGGGTGATGAAGCGGCTTCGTCAGAACCGGTCGTGGAGTGGGTGGCAAAATCAGGCGATGAAAAGGAGAAGGCGGTCCGCCTCAACGCCACTCACAGCGAACCCGGCGACGAAGGCTGGGTCCGTTATGAGTTCAACACGGCAGCGCAGTCCGCCAGGATCGCCCCCATTCTGGAGGCGATCAATACGCTTCGGGTTGTCTTTCCGAAGGATCAGCAGTCCGGAAAAGCGCATATTGAGCTGCGGCTGGTCGAGCTGAAGTCGGAGTAGCCTTGTGTCATTCCGATTCCAGCAGCACCTGAAGGGATTGATAGTAATGGAGAAAGACTCCCCCGTATGCCGGGGAGTTTTTCTTCGCGTCGTCCACCGCCTGAAGCACCTCAAAGAACTCTTCCGGCCGTGCACCGTGGAAGGTGATCTCCGGCTCGTCTTTCAGCTCCCCCGTCTCCAACGCGGCGTAGACCTTCCTGCCGACTTTCTCTCCGTAGGCAAACTCTGCCCTGCAAATGTCGAGAACCTGCGCAGCTTCCCGCCGGTACGACATAATCCCGATGTAATCCGAAAGATCCTGAATGTGCTCGTGAAAGTTCTTCCGTTCTCCGTTAAATTCAATGGCCAGAGTATCAGGATGCCGATCATACCAGGATGGAATGTCATAAGCGATCGTTAACTCTGTCCTCTCCCGATTCACTCTCTCCCTGATCGCCGCCATGGTTTCCAGCGTTTCGCGCATCACTCCGGCTTCATCGCCGTTGCGCCACCGCTCGCCGAGGTAGGGCTCCATGTCGTAGTGGAGCCCTGTAAAGCGCGCCTCTTTCGGCTGATTTGCCTGAAAGGCCAGAAGGACTTCGAGCCGCTGAAGCGTATCGGCCCGGCATTTTTCGAGACTCATTTCCTGATGCCCATCAAGCGCCTCGACCTTGATTCCGGCTTCCCCTGCTCGCTCCAGAAGCGCTGCCAGCAGTCCCTGACGGTCCAGCGTCATGGCATCTCCGCTGCCCGAAAAAGTGACCTCCACGAAGATCCGTCCGATCCCCTGCTTCTTGCAGAAGGCAAGCAGTCGCTCATGCCCCTTACTGCTATCAAGATCGGGATGGAGCCAAACCCACATTCCCCGCTCAGGTGAGGAAACTCCCGCGGAAGCCGTAGACGGCCCGGTCGCGATCAGGGAGATTGAAAGAAGACAAGCGGACGAAAAGCCGATCAAATTATTCCATTGCATGAAATAATATCTAGCGACGCCAATCCGATCCGTCAATCCTCATCCTTTGTCGTCACCCGTCTCCGCGGTGCCGCTGCGGCCGCCCGCTCGGCGCCCAGCCGGGAGGCAAGATGACGATGCGAAGCCAACAATGCAGCCCCGAGAACCACCCCGTTGTGGCCCATCCCCGACCGCCGCAGATCAAACGTGCGTCCGGGCACGGGAATCAGCGACCCGCAGACGCTATCGTGTAAAGCACTAAAACGCTCGGAAGTAAAAGCGGGATCATCACAGCAGATCACGCCGCAGCCCACGTCCAGCAGGTTCACAATACTCCCGACGCTGGCCCCGAAGGCCCTGTAAAACAGGTCGGAATCGGCGTTATCCCGCTCGTCAGCGCCGACTTCAAATCGGCAATTACTCAGGAAGTTCCGGTCAATTTCGCCCGCTGCGGAGTGGCACCCCCTGAAAAGCCGCTCCTCCACCACGAGCGCAAGGCCAAAAGAGTCCGCCTTCTCCGGCGCATTCCGGATCATCAGATAGATAAACGACGAGCGATCCTGAGCCACCCCGGCGTAATGCTCCGCATAAGCTCCGCAGACGACGTCCCGCTCCACCCATACGGGGCACTTCAGCGCCCGGCGAAGTGGTGCAAGTACAGGAAACGACTCAACTTTCAATGAGCGCGAGATAAGAATCTCCCCTTTACCGCTATCAATGACCCCCGGCATGGTCACGCCTACTCCGCCGAGCCGCGAAGGATTCAAACCAAGTTGCTTCGTCAGTTTTGCGATCGTCTTCGGTAACGCGTCGATCCATTCCGTGATCTTCACCTCTCCCACGGAAGTCTCGCTCGCGAGAACATGCCCCATGGCATTCACAATCGTCAGCCGCTGTCCGTCGTCGAAAAGATGTGCGCCCACACTCCACGCCGCGGGACCAACCATCTCAAGTTCCGTCTCTTTCGGTCCTACCCGCTCCGCATCCATCTGCTCCCCTTCCCTGACGATTCCCCAGGACTTCATGTCGCGGACGATATTCGAAACGGTTGAGGCGCGCAGCCCCGTAGCAACGGTTAACTCCCTCTGGGAACGGCATTTACGCCGCACAAGCAGGCCCAACACCCGCAGACGGTTCAGATCGGCGGTGGTCTGGTGATTGAATGAACCCTCCCCGGTTTCAGAGAATGGCCACACTTGGTCGAGAAATTCCATAAACAGGAACAATATAGGTCTGGCTTCAAGTTGTTACCAGTTTCTTCTTCAATCATGATGAAACAATGCGCAGAGGCGAATTGCGCCTATGGAGAATTCCTCTTGCAAAAATGAAAATAAGATCTATTATTTCATTCAATGAACCAACTGCGCCATCTCCTCCCATTGGCAATCATCGCCTCGGCGTGCCTCACTCCGAAAGCCCTCGCCGGGTCGCTGCTGATTGATGACTTCGAAAGCTACTCATCCGGATCTTATATCCAGACTCAAGGCGACAAGCTTTGGAGCCGCTTCGGTACGGCCATCGCCGACGGCATCTATAGCGTTGCCGATGGTTCCGACGACGGTCGGGCTGCACGCGTCATGGCGAACTACAACCCGGGCGGTACGGTGGTCAACGCTTACACCCGCTATACCTTTGCCACGGCGGTGGATTATTCCGACTACTCCGGCTTTTCGCTGGAGATCAAAGTCAACACCCCCTTACAGGGCACGCAGATCTACGCCCAGATCTCCAGCGACGGAGGAACCCCTACGGTTTTTGAAACGCTGACGCCGATTGAATTCATTGGCACGGATTACGCAACTTATACGTTCACATTTACAGACGAAACGGTTCGGACCATTCAAGGCAGTCTGACAGTGGCAGAAGTGATGGCGGACCTGAAGAGCGTGGTTTTCCGGTTTCATAATGGGACGACGACGGGGTCACAGGCGTTCACTTTTGACGGCTTCGCCGCAATTCCCGAACCCGGGACCGTGGCGCTTCTGGCCTTCAGCGGCGCTGGAGCGGCGTTTTTCATGATTCGGAGACGTTATCGATCACTATAGCACCTGCCGATTTGACATTTCCCCTTCCCTGCCCGACCCTTTCCCTGCTTCTGAAAGATGAATGTTTCCCTCCCCTTCGCCTTTCGCTCTCGCTCCAACGGATTTTCGCTTGTCGAACTTCTGGTGACCATCGGTATCGTAGCGATTCTGGCGGCATTGGTCATTCCCACGGTTTCAGAGCTTCGAAAGGCAGGGAAGGAGACTCAATCCCTCAATCAGCTGCGGCAGATCGGCACCGCGATGCAACTCTATGCGGCGGACCATCAGCAGAAGTTCCCTCCGGGGTACTTCTATAACCCCGAAACCCGTCCGAGAGAGCGCACGTGGGCGTCGGAGCTTCTGAGTTATCTCGGGCTGCCGTCGAATTTTTATCAGATAGAGGGCAACCCCTTCATCTCTCCCACCAGCTTGGTGCCGGTCCGATCCGGGGTCGCGGCTACCTTTACACCGTTTACTTACTCTGTGCACTCGGGGATTTGCCCTGATACCTCCACGAACGATACGCGTCCCCGACTTTCCGAGATTCTCCGGCCCTCACAAGTCATTCTGATCGGCGACGGCTGTCAGATTGCGAATACGTACTCGACATCGACGCTCTCAAAGCCTGCCGAGTTTGTGACCCGGACCAGTCAGGTGGACCTTGACCAGCCGATTCTCACCGGCCCGGACACCGATGAAGCCAACAGCCGGGGCTGGCTGCGCTACCGGAATCGGGGCAAGGTGGCCGTCGCCATGGTGGACGGACACGCGGAGATGATCCCCAAAGGAAGTGTACGCTACCGCAACATCATCTTTTACCGTTGAAAACGACCGGTTTCGGCCGGTATCGATCAAGAGAAAAAGGCGACGTTGAAGGGGTCAGGATAGCGCCGTTTCGGAAGCGGCGGCTCAATCCCGAATTCTCCCTCATTGATCTACCCGCCCTGCGCATCACAACGCAGGTGACGGTCCATCTCCATTTTTCAAAACGCGGGAGATGATCGAATTGTTGACAAATTATATCGAATTTGTCAACAATTTGACCAGCGACACCTGATCTCGATTTCATCGATGATTGATCCGTTCGCATCTCTTTCTCTATGAAAATTGACGAACTTGATACGCCGGCGCTCCTTATTGATCTTGACCGGTTGGAAGCCAATCTGCTCCGGTGGCAGCGCCATTGCGATCAGTTGGGCATCAGGAATCGTCCCCATGTAAAAACCCATAAGATCCCGGAACTTGCCCGTCTCCAGATCGCGCATGGAGCGGCTGGAGTCACCTGTCAGAAATTGGGCGAAGCCGAGGCGATGGCCGACGGAGGGGTTGATGACATTCTGCTTGCCTACAACATCATCGGAGAGCAAAAGCTTGAGCGTCTGGCGGCACTTCACCGCCGCATCAATCTGCAAACCGTAGCGGATAGTGCAGAGGTGGCTCTCGGCCTTCAACGCGCCGCGCTTGCAGCGGGAAAGCCGCTCAAAGTGATGGTCGAGTGCGACACCGGGATGAACCGCGTCGGCGTCCCTACCCCTGAAGGAGCCGCTGAGCTCGCGCGCCTCATCCGGTCGTTGGACGGGCTGGAGTTCAGCGGCTTTTGCACCTACCCGGCCAGCTTCGAAGCCGCCGCATTTTTCGCAAAAGCCAGAGAGGTCTGCCGTCACTCTGACGTGACGGTCCCTGCAATCTCAATGGGGGGCACGCCGGGAATGTGGCAGCACGCCGCATTGCCGGGGATTACCGAGTACCGGGTCGGCACCTATCTCTATAATGACCGTATTATCGCAGCGCATGGCGATGCTTCCCTCGCAGACTGCGCCGCCACGCTTCTAGTATCGGTTGTCAGTTGTACCGGGGCGTCATGGGTCACGATTGATGGGGGCACCAAGACATTCAGTTCCGACCAATATGGGCAAACGGGATTTGGAATCCTCCTGGATGACCCCGACACCGTTGTTGTCCGCTGCTCTGAAGAGCATGGCGTCCTCCAGCGCTGCGGTGAAAAGCCCTCCTTGCAGGTGGGAGATCGGGTCCGGGTGATTCCCAATCACGCCTGCATCGTCTCGAATCTGCATGATACCGCCTATGCGGTACGGGGCGATGATGTCGTAGCGATCTGGAAGATTACCGCACGCGGTAAAATTCAGTAACGGCGAAAACAGAGGCTTCCCCCTGCCTTCTCGCCAAGATGCCGGAGTCCATCCCCAATCTTGTGATGGACCCCGGGCGTATCTGTCACGGGAGACTGACTACCGCTGAAAGTACTTCTGTCGGGCTTTGAAAACGGACTGTCCGACGAGCAGCGAGACCGCCGCTACCCCCAGAAGCGCCACCTGTGATGGCTCCGGAATGACGGTGACACTGCCAAGCGAGAACTGTGAAGTGATGGTTGTATTGGCGACAGCGGGCTGGTTTGGCCTGAAGTGAAAATTGAGAAAGCCGCCAACCGTGCTTTCCTGATGGAAATTCAAGAGCGCGGAGGTGAACGGCCCATCCGAAGTACTCAGATCGTCAATGACCACGCTATATTGGTCTCCGACAATGCTGATGGAGAAATCATAGATATGATCCTGCACGATCGCGATATCGGAATTTACCGTGCTACCGCCATTGTAGACCTTCCATTGGTTATCGTCTGAGATGATGTACCAGGAAATTGTTCCCCCGGTGGGGGAGGTGTTTCCCTGTTTCGCATCGTAAAAGGAGATCCTGCTGATATCGGTAATGCTGCTATCGAGGCGGAACTGAAAGGAGACGGTGTGGTTCTCCTCAACGAGCGAGGTATCATACTGCCGGTAGAGGGTAAGCTGGGCAGCATCTCCACCGCCGTCTTCGGGCCTGGTCTTGTTGACCGTGATCGCAAGCCGGTTTTTGCCATCTGTCAGAGGCTGATCGTTACGTACCTCCGTCGAGAAAGTGATCGTGCCATTCTTTCTGCTTGCCCAAGGTGTCAGCCAACCGGCGCCGCTGGCTCCCGTCCACGCGTCGACTTGCGATGTCACCGGTGACGCAGAGCTTCCGCCGCCCGCAAAGTCCAGCGGCAAAATGGGGGATGCTTGTCCTGAAGCAGCTCCGGATACGAGGGTGACCGCTCCCGCGATCAGGGGGATGAATCGACGTAAGGGCCGCACGGCCTGATGTGTTGTATTCATAGAATGGTAATGAGGAGGAGGTTGATTTGACGCTTCAGAGCGTTCCGTTCATATCAATCTTGTTGTCTTTGATGTACTGTGGCCAGATGGGGATTTTGTGCTTATGCTCGCGGTAGGCGGAGGACTCGCCCCATGTTGAATGATCTCTGGAGAATTCTTCGCGCTGCCGGAGAAGCTCCTCCGCGCCTTCGATAAAGGCGGTCCGCTTTTCCTCTGTCGGAGCAGCGCGAAACTCAATGCTCCGCTTCATCTGGTCGCGGGTAGCCTCAAGGCTGTGAAGGCCACGGCGGAGGAACTCCACGCGCTGGCGTGCTTCCAGGTCGGCACTCCCGATGGCCTGCGTGGCCTCATCTAGCAACCGGTAGGCCGGAGCAAGTACTTCGTCCGTGTAAAGGTAGACGAGGGCCGGCTTGCTCCCGCTAAGAATGCTCGCCGGAATTTTTCCGGCACGCACGAGATCGCCGTAGCCGCCGGGCGCGGATTCGGTATTATGGCGCACAATCTGATAGTTGTACTCATCCGTCAGCTTCTGCCAGTAGGCGATATATTCGCGAATCTTGGGGGCGCCTTTACCAAAGGCTGCCGTGTATTCTTCGAGGATGTCGTCCAGCGTCAGTTCCGGGCGGGTCATGAGGCGGGCACCGAGGTAGTAGTTGATCCCTTGAGCTCCCCAGTAACCCCGGATGGAGTCCATATCCATGCCGATCATTCCGTTCTTGAAGGCGAACTGGATGAATTGCGTTGTTTTCTCCAGCGGGAGATAGGGCGCATCCTCGCCGAGATACCACCAGTTCGGACGCAGCAGGAGCGAGGCTCCGGTGGCAGCCCATTGGGTCCACGCGTCGTAATCCTCAAAACTATTGACGACACCGAGCACCATCTTTGCCTTGAGAGGCCGCTCCGCGGGCGGGGGCTGACGGTAGGCGGAATAGGCAAAGCCGACGAGCGTGACATCGGGATTAATCTGCCTCAACCGCTCGTGGAGGCGATTCCAGAACTCGACATAGCGGGCGGTGAGATTCGCCTTTCCGGTGAAGATGCTATCGATTGATTGGTTTGGCGGCAGATCCCACGCGCGGGTGCCTTCGCTGACGTCAAAGGCGGCGCTGTCGTTGGGGCAGATATTCCAGTACTCCGGCTTGCCTGCGGCGATATACTCCCTGGCGATCTGCTCAATGACTTCGGGGTTCGACAGGCGAAGCTTGACCCGCTCCGGCTTCGGATAGGGCTGCAGCACTCCCGGGGGAAGCTCGGCGAAGAAATCGGGATGCTCGCGGGAATAGGTCTCCCACCAATGGGTAAAGCCGTGCCCCATCCTGAGATTCCCACGTTTGCCGCACTGATGATTCTCCGCCCACAGCAGGGCTTCTCTCTTCAGTCGGGCATCCATCCCGGAATCGGTGGAGGCAAGCGGCATATTGCGCTTGGTGCGCATCCGAAGGCTTCGGGTTTTCAGTTGCGGCTGCCACGTGACGTCCTCATCGGCTACAGGAAAATCACGCTGTGGCGGCGTATAGGTTCCCAGTTCACCCGGCCATAGCCAGCGGACGTGCAAGCCTTCCTCCAGCAGATGATTGAGCGCCCAAAGCGTCGGCCTGGAGATGGGCGTATCGTCCCGGGCGGAGACTTCATCGTGTCCTGCGATAAAGAGGGCATTCTTCTTTTTGACAATGCGATAGGTCTCTTCAGGCAGACTTTTCTCATCAACGCCAACCGCGGCGGCTTGGGGAGAGTTTCCGATAAATACGCGAGCGACGTCCGGGGGAAGCGCCGCCTCTTCCTCCGGTGAGACGATGGGAAGGACCGCCCCGGTGCTGCGCTTTACAAGATGGACGAACTGCTCGGCCGCGTTTCGCTGCGAACTGCCTGCGGGCGCGGCGCAGATCAGAGCGGCATGCGCCTCTCCATTCCGCACGAGGAAGAGCGGGCCGGACACAGTCTCCACCTCTCCGGTAGGGGCTGTATGGTCGCGGGAGGGCTTCGCCGCGACCGGTTTGCAACTACTCACACAACAAGCCAATCCAAGAGAAAGCAGCGTACTCCGATGAAGGAACATCGGCAAAATGAGTGAACGTTTGTTTGAAGATAAATCAGTAGGCATGAAGGATGAAGTCATGATGGGGAGGTAATTGAGAAAGAAAGATCATCACGTCAAAGTCTCCGTGGGCGGAGTCTGTCGTGCCGGTTCCCTGACGCTCTCGTAGCTCAGTGGAAGCTCACTCCTCCTGCCCGGCTCCAGCCGGAAGCTATCGATCCAGACGTGCCCTTCATCCATGCGCTCCTTGAGCCCGGCCCGGATAAAAAGGTTGGCAACCGTTCGTTTAGTAATATCAAGTACGACTCTCATCTCTCGCCAGCCATTGAGATCGGGCGGACCGAGAGTTGCTTCGCCGACCTGAACGCTCCTTGAAGAGAGGCGTGGTGCTGTCGTGTCGACAGGCAGAATGGACAACAGGGGAAGACGCTCAAAGTGTCCATCCAGATCGCGCAACTCCAGCGAAACCTCCGGGCAGACCGCGCCGCCATCCCATTTCAGCCATCCAAGGAGCGTTTGCTGTCCCGGCACCATGCGGAATCGTGCCGTATCCAATTTGATCTCTGCCAGTGAACCGCCGAAGGCAAGGTTGAGTCGGAGGGATCGGAGCCCCTCCCTGACGATATGGGGATCGAGCACGGCCGCTTCCTTGCGGACGCTTTGCCAGTTGGTATGATGAGCGAGCGATTTCGTAGCGCAGGGACGCCAATAATGCCATGCGGTCTCCGAAAGGCTGAAGTCTCCATTCAGAAGCGTCTCCGCAGCCGCTTCCCATAGAAGCGAACGGGCGGAAGCGACGAGTTGGTCTTCATCGGTGGTCACGCCCTTGAGCGCAGCCAGAGAGAGAACCGTCTGGAGTTGCCCCTCGCTGCGGCCCTCCACAGCCCCGGCGTAAAGCGTCGCAAGCGCAAGTTGGGCCAGTTCGGGACGACCCCGGCTTTCCGCTTCCGTCAGCATCACGGGGTAGAAGAAACTGCCGCGATGCCGCGCAAAGTCTGCCAGCATCAGCGGCATTCCTTGCGCGGGAGCGACGCCGGGCCATAGCTCCTGCAAATCAAGGTCATAAAGTTCCGGATTAAGCGATGCCGCGATTTCGCTACTGATCAGTTCCGCCAATGCGGGGCAGCCGGTCAGCGCTTCCATTTTTTGCAGAGCGGCGATGCCGTACCAGGCATGGAATGGGACGAGACGGCGGACCTGCCACCGACCGATATAGCTAAAGATCGAGCGGTCAGGGTTTTCGGCGTCCCCCGCCAACAATTGCCGGGCAGCCGCGAGTTGCACTTCGAAACGCTGCCGGAAGCGGGGATCGCCAGTCAGTTGATATCCCTCGACCAGGTTAAAGAGGTAGCGCCCGAGGGTTCGCAATCCATGGGTCAGTTCATCCGGAGGGAGGGCCAGAGTATATTCGCCATGCAGCAGCGCCACCTCAAGGCTACGACGGGAGCCAGTCAGCAGATAATGCAGATTGACCCCATCAGGCCACGCGTGGCTCATGTCCGCCTGTCCTGCTACGTGGTTAAAGGTATGCTCGTAGCAGGCGCCGCTCAGCTGGTTGATATCAATATCCCGATAGTGCCGCGCCCCTCCCAGTCCCGCCCTCAGGGCCACGGGATCTCCGCTACGCAGGCCGACGAGTAGCGCACACCAGTCGTGAAACGACTCAAGATTTGCCCAGCCGCCATCGCCATGGTTGTCACCAAAATCAAAAACTCCATAAGCGCAATCGGCCTCGACCTGTGCAGGCGCAAGCTTGTCAAGCGCTGAGGGGCCTGCCAGCCACCCTTCCATCAAAGGAAAACGCTCCGGCTCCGCTTCTGTCAGGGGCAGGAGGATGCTGCGCTTTGCCCACCACGAAGGAGCCGCAATTCCGATCGGATCGGCATCCCATGCTTCGGGGACATCATCCACTGCGGTGACTTCGCGGAGCCAAAATTCCCGCGTCAAAGCCAATCCACGCGGTAACGCCAAAGCCCGAACTCCTGCTCCCGGCCAAAGATACCCACGCAGTTCCCCTCCTTCGCAAGCGAGCGCAGAAGGATGGCGCTGCCAACCTTCAAGGACGTGGAGAAGCAGTCCCCCTGCTTCCAGATAAAGGGGCTTTCGTTCTTCGGGTAAAGACGGCAGATCAGCGATCAACAAGGATGCCGCAGGAACGTCATTGCCCGTAAGGGTATCAGGTGAAACGTCGCGGGTGCTCCAGTGCAATGAGCGGAGCCGTACGCTCCCTTCCTTGCGCGGGTTGACAACCGAAATCTCCAGCTTCACTCCGGGCAGATCGCGCCAAAGATGCAGTCTGGCGACATACGCAAGCAGCGAACGCCCCTTCCGATCCATCAGGCGCCCCGAGCAGCGGATCACGCGGTAGAGCGCCCCATCGCGCTCCGTTTCCGAAGTCGCCTCGTTGTCCCACGCTGAGTCATAGAGCGTCCCATCCAGCCCGACCGCCCGTAGCGATGCGCTATCGAGGATCCGGCACCCGTCACGCTCAATCCCTTCCCAAAGTTGCCCTACTATTTCCCCCGCGTTGAGCGACCACACGAAAGTTCCGTCTCCCTCCTGCTCACTCTCCTTCCCCGGCTCCACGCAAAGCGTATAATCAGACCATCCGGCTCCCATTTGGTCAGTGAAAAACACCCCTATTACCTGTACACTCTGCCCCTGATCCCAATGCGACAGGACCTCGATCTGAACATCGACCTTTCCGCCATCGGCCCGCCGAAGGCTAACGCGCCCGCCTCCATTCCACACCCCCCGGGAAAAGGGAACGCCTACCGCAACCGGCAGCCGGGTTGCCGGGCCCGAACCGTCGCGCCAGACGCGAAGAGGGACAGTTCCCGTCCAGTCTCCATGGGATGACACAAGAGGCTTTAGTGCCGGACGGGGCAGCGTCCACTGCTGCGCGTTTTCAAAGAAGACCCTGGGCCCATCCTTCACTGCCTGATCCGAATCGGCAAGGCGCGTCCATTGCGCTGCGTCCGCCCAGACGGTTGCGAGTTCGCAGGGCCTGATTTCAAAGTTAACCGGCCCCTGCACGGAAGAACTACGGCGAACCAGCCGGGGAATTCCCTGTACGATGACTTCATAGCGTTTCCATTCACGGGTCAGCTTCACTGATGAGGACACAGTCTCTCTCTCAAACTTCCACCAAAGTGTAACGCTTAATTCACAGGAGACATCCTCCCGATCCGCCTTGAGATAGACGGAAAAGATCCACGGCTCCTCCAGCGGGATCGGCTCCCACACTTCCTCCATGAGAAGCAGCGGCGCGCCGGTAAGCGTCTTGAGCGAACGGCTTCCATGCACGGCATCGCTCTCGTCAATTTCCCATCCTACCGTTGCGTTCACCGCGGGGGAAGTCCCCGCCATCCGATGCCAGAGGAGCACGTCTTCTAGCGTCTCTCCCTCTTCAAAGCTGCCATTGGCAATCCACTGCCCATGCTTTCGACAGTTCTGATGCATCATTGAGCCCCTCCTGTCCAAAAGGATGCGCTGGCGGGAAATGCGGTGATTTGCTCTGTCTTTAGCGCTTCCAGATGCCCGTCAACAAACGCGACATGAGTAAACCCATTGTGCGGAGAGACCAGCTGATGGGCCTCTGCCGGAATGATATGCGTCTGGAACTGGTAGTCGTCGTCTTCTTTGACCGGCATGGTGCCATCCATGAGATAAGCCATCGCTACCGGTTCCGGCACGGCGGTGAACTTCTTGTTCACACTCTTGGCGTACTCAAAAGTCGCATAGCGATTGATCACGTAATTGCGGTTCTCGGCGTATTTGGTAATACGATACTTCCGCTGCATCGTGGGGCAGGTAAAAACAGTGTCAACGCCGCTTGAGCGCTCCAGCAGCCCCGCGTATTCCCTGAAGCCCGGCTCTGGTTCACCTTTTTTGCTCAAAAATTGCGCGCCGTGCATGAAGTTCCGATGGGTAAAATAGCCGTTATGATCGTTTGCATACAGGCGTGCCGCCTGAACGAGGGAACGGAGGTTGCTCATGCATTTCACATCATTCGATTTTCTGCCGACTTCTTTTGAGGCCGCAGAAATCACCACTGCCAGGATCGCCACGATCATAATCGCGACCATCAGCTCAACGATGGAGAATCCGGGATCCTTTGCCTTTGGGGGTGGAGCATTCTCGCTCATAACGATGGATTAGGTTTATTTCACCCCTTGAATGGAAACAATCCCTTCCTTCAGAATTGGCAGAAACACGTCCACCAACAAAAATCACATCATGCTGATTTTCAATATCTTACACATTGATTAGACCGATCTGCATATAGGCAGATTTATTCCCGGTTGATTGCCTTAAAAAACCTTGCCCTCTTGCCTTCCGTCACATGATTGCCATATGGATAATCTACAACGGTAACGGTCACTGCCAGCAAAACATCTCATATTCAAACTACTTCTTATATGGCTACCTCCTACCTGCACGAACGATTGACACGAAGTCTCCTTGAAGAGATGGCGAGCGGGGCCTATCGGGAGGGGCAGCTTTTCCTTTCCTTGCGGACCATCTGCCGCTTATGGAAGGTTTCCGAGCCAACCGTAGTCACCAGTCTGCGTAAATTAAGCGAAGAGGGATTGCTCCGTTCCATGCCGCGGCGCGGCTATTTCTTCTGCAACGGCTTTCAGCAGAAAGCGCAGATCCTCCTTCGGCGGAATCGGATCGAAGCGCTCAAGCCACCTTTGAGTTTGCAGCAGAAGATGCGGGTTTTACAGAATGTCCGCGGCGGCAAGGTCGCCCTGCTTCTGGAAACAGTCCCCACGACGTCTGTGCCGAACAAGGCCATCGGGTTCTTCCCGCCAAGTGAACTGCGGAAGGCGGCCTGTGCATTTGAGAAGGAGGGGCGGCGCTATGGATTTGAATGTCAGTGGTTTCCCTATGTCGGCGACAAGGCCGATGCGAAGCTGTTGCGCGAGCAACTGGAGGAAGGGGATTTTCATGGAGCGGTCGTTTACTGCCGATCCGATCACGAAACCATCGAATGGATGCTGGGGCCGCTGCTTGCCCGCCAGCTACCCGTGGTGGTGATCTACGATGATTGCGCCGGGCTGCCAGTAAACTCCATCAATCTGAATAATGTGGGGCTGGGGCATGATGCTATTCGCCAGCTTTACCGCATGGGGCATCGGCGAATTGCCGTTGTCACGCGCACTTCTCCCTTGAAGGTTCACGCCGCCCGGCTCAAAGGTTGCCTTTTGGCTCACTCCGAAGGCGGATGTCACGACGCGGATCTCCAGATCCTGAAGCTTTCGCCCACCAAGTCGCTGTCAGCCGAGATACGACGCTACTTTGCCAATCCCGTCAGACGCCCGACCGCGGTCTTCTCCAGCGAGTCCCGACTTCTCGCAAAGCTGGCTCCGCTCTGGAACGATCTGGGCATTTCCGTACCCGAGGACATCTCGGTGATCGCGGCGAGCAGCCGCACCACTTTGAACGGGTTTCACGTTCCGCTGGATGTCATGCAGCTGAAGGTTGGCTCACGGATCGGACGCCTGGCCGCAAAGCTGCTCCATCGCATTCAGGCAGGCGAAGCATTGGAGCGAAGCGTGCTATTGGACGTCAATTACATCAAGCGCGGCTCGGTCCGGAAGATCATGGCACCGCTCGCCGCCTCCCCTACCCCCAGCCGTAAACGCGCACCAAAACCTACGCAGATTGGAAATCCTCCTCCACGAAAGCGAAGAAGAAGGAGAAAGGTGAAGAACACTCCTCAGTGGTAAAACTGCCTATATTCAGTCAGCGCAAGCTGAGCTGCAACCTATTGATTATCAACGATTAACGATTTTCGTTCAAGACACCCTATTTCCGATTTGCGATCTATTCCGATTGAGATTGACCCGCTGAAGCCATTACCTTCTAACCATGATCAGAATTGGTGTCATCGGAGCGGATGGACGGGGACGGATAGCCCGGGATGCACATCTTCCGGAGGAGGGTGTTCATCTTGTAGCAGGATCGACTCTGGACATAGAGCGTCTGGGGTGGATGAGGGAAAAGTTCGGGCCGGAATTTCTCCTGACCACGGACTACCGCGAAGTCCTGCGTCAGCCGATTGACGCCGTCTTCGTCTGCACTCCGGATTACCTCCACGAGGAACACGCTCTGGCGGCGATCGAAGCCGGGAAGCATGTCTATCTTGAGAAGCCGATGGCGATCACCGTGGAGGGATGCGATCGGCTCATCGGAGCAGCGCAGCGCAAAGGCGTGAAACTCTATCTTGGGCACAACATGCGCTTCTTCCCGGTGATCCGGAAAATGAAGGAACTGATCGACACCGGTAGGATTGGCGAGGTGCAGAGCATCTGGTGCAGGCACTTCATCTCCTACGGCGGCGATGCCTACTTTAAGGATTGGCACTCCGAACGCCGCTTTGGGCATGGACTCCTCTTGCAAAAAGGAGCGCATGATATCGATGTCATCCATTGGCTGGGCGGTGCACATACGGCGCGCGTCATGGGGATGGGGAAGCTGAGCGTCTATGACAAACTCCCGAAACGGGCGCCGGGCGACCCGCGCCCCGCAGTGAAGATGAACCGTGAAAACTGGCCTCCCGGAAAAACAGGGCAGTATAGCCAAGTGATTGACGTGGAAGATAGCAGCATGATCCTGATGCAACTGGCCAACGGTGTGCAGACCAGCTACCTCCAGTCGCACTATACGCCTGACGACTGCCGGAACTATACCGTGATCGGTACCGAGGGACGCATCGAAAACTACGGACACTACTCCACCGAAGACTATACCGCCACGGTTCATCTCTGGAATCGGCGGACGGGCTATCATCATGAAGGGCACGAAATCTTTCCCATTCCGGCTCTTCAAGGCGACCACGGCGGCGCTGATCCGCAAATCATCCGCGAGTTCATTGATGTTGTGCGCGGCAAAGAGCCGACTGGAGCGACTGCTCTTGATGCCCGAATGGCCGTAGCTGCGGGATACTACGGTACGGAATCGATCCGCAACGGCAACTGCCCTTACGATATTCCTCCCTTCCCGGCTCTCTAAACTCCGCCTCCTCCATGCCATCCTCTCATCGCATCGCTATTCTGGGCGACCCGCATATCCGATCCGCCGAGCGTGCTCTCTGGGATCGCGAAATCATCCCCGATATCAACGCGCTCGATCCCGATCTGGTTCTCGTAATGGGCGACCTCAGCGGCGGTCCGAACTTTGGGTCCAGCCAGTCCACTCAGGAGGCCGTTGAGACGCTATCGGCCTTGCGCGCACCGTGGCTCTCCATCATCGGGAATCATGATCTGCAATCCCCCGAGTTCGCCACTGACGAAGCGGCGGTGGCCATGATGTTGAAAGCGCTGAAGCGGGATCAGCCCGGATTTGCGATTGAGCGCGAACCGTTCGCAGTGATCGGCCTGAGCAATACTTTTTGGCGGCGTAATCCTGTTAACAAGAACGAAATTGTTCTCGATGATGCCCAGATTGATTGGTGGGAACGCGAGCTGATCCGCCTCGCTCACAAGCCGGTCATCATCATCTGCCACGCTCCCCCCATTGGAAGCGGCGTGATCGTCCTCCCCGAGCTCCATGCCAGAGTTGGCAATGCCTATGTGAATCAGAGCCATATTCCCGGCAGGATTCAGGAAATCATCTGGCAACACCCGAACATTCTCTTCTGGTTCTCGGGACATAATCATCTCGGCCAACATTATCGCGATGCCATCCGCCAGCAAACCGGGGTGCTCTACGCCCACACTGGAACCGCCTCGCGCATCAGCTCAAGGGACGGATACCGGCATAGCCGCATTCTGGAAATCGGCGAGGCGGGTTATAAACTTCGGACGTATGACCACGGGCTGCGCGCCATTGATCCCGACATTGACTTCACCGGCAGCGACCCTCTGAGCGTCATGATGGAAAACCGGCGGCGTTTCCTGAATGCCCGATTCATCCCCTGCGACCCCGAGAGCATGGTGCAGCCCGCCCCGGCCGCGCTCCGTGGGGGGAAGGCGCAGCGCTTCGTTTTCCTGAGCGATGCCCACTCCACCGCTCCGCTATTGCCCATTCAGCAGCGGGTGGCTGAGTGGTGTCGGAGAAAAATACGCGAGATCGCTCCCGACGCCATCATCCTCGGGGGCGATATTACTCATCGGCCCGAGCAGGATCAGGCAGCTGCTTTCCTCGAATCCCTCGCCATTCATGATATTCCTAAATATTATCTTCCGGGAAACAATGAGGGACCCGATTTCGATTTCCCCCCGGAAGTGGAAGCCATCACGGGCTGCATTCAACAGGGTCAGCGGATATGGCATTTGGCGACGACCAACGGTGAAGATGCCGAGGCTTCCGTAGACGCACTGCTTTCGCGGCTCCCCGATGCGGGAGACTGCCTCGTATTTGCCCACTTCCCGCCTTTCATGGCGGGTAGCGAGCGTCTGGATCGTCTGGAGAACGCGCCCTGCCGTATCCATTGGATTTGCGGTCATCGGCACGACGCCCGACACTCCGTATCCGGCAGCCTCCACGTCACGATTTGCGCCGGGCTGGACCCCATCAAGGTCCGCTCGGCACTGCCCGAGCTGCTGGTTGTCGATTGGGACGGGGCGACAGCCGCAGTCCGCCGTATCGAAGTTTCCCGGAAATTTCTCAATCCCATTCGCCCTGCTTTGCATCGGGTTGGCCTTGCCTTTCGGGGATCGGGGGAAACTCTGCTTCGCCTTGCGCTGGAGCACAAGATTGCCTCCCTCCAGTTCCATTATCACCATTCGCTCGGTCTTCCCGGCGAGTGCGAACTCGAACTCGCCCGTGAGTACCGGCGACGGCTCCCCTCCGGTTTCCTTTCGCTGCACCTTCCGAACTTTCCTCACCCCAAGGAAGGTCCTGACCTCGTGGATCAGGAAGCCTCGCTTCAGTATGCCGAGGCAATGGCGTTGGACGACCTGACCATTCATCTCCCGAACGTTCAGGCCGCCATGCTTTTTCAACCTGACGAGACTTTTCAGGAGAGCAAATGGGCTAGAGAGTGCGTGGAAACCTATGTCGCCCTCGCCGCACGCGCCATCCGCATGGGGGCACAGATCAGCTTTGAGAACGTCTATAATAAGTCCATCCATCCGCTGGGGGAGGAGCGGCTCGCTTCCAAACCCTGGCATCTGCTCCGGTTTGTGGAACGCGTACGGCAGCGCCTCGGGGAGGAAGGATTCACCCGGCAGGAGACGCAAAAAGTTGGCATTATCTTCGACGCTGGCCATGCGTTCGCGGATGCTCAGATGACGAAATATCATGGCCTCGCCGACTGGCTCCTCCGCGTAGCGCCCTATCTGCAACTTCTGCATATTCATCAGGTGACGCGGAATCCCCACGGGCCCGGCACGGTGAATCACCAGCCGATCAGCAACATCTCGGGACCACTGATTAACTACACCGGCTTCCTCTCCGCCTTGGGCGACGTCATTTCTCATCCCCTGCCCCTTCTGATCGAGGTGCGGGAGCAGGAGGCGGCGCTGCTAAGCTATACCACGCTCTCCTCCCTGGAGGCGCTCTCATGATCTTCCTTTTCTAAGCTATGCTCTCCATACTCGGTGGCGTTGGCCTGATCTTCTTCGGGGTCCGCTTTCTGCGCAAGGGGCTGGACCGGTTATTTGGCGGCCACCTCATGCGCTGGCTCTCCAATGCGACCGACCATCCCTTAAAGGCGCTGATCACCGGGCTTGGTATCGGAACGGTAGCCCCGTCGTCCACCGGGGCCTCCATCATGACCGTCCAGATGCTCGACAGCGGTCAGATGAATCCGGCCAATATGCTGGCAGTGCTGCTGGGGACGAATATCGGCATCACCGTAGCCGTGCAGCTTCTGGCCTTCAGACTTCAGGATTATGCCGGCCTGATGATCTTTGGCGGGATGCTCGCCTTTCAGTTTCTCCGCAGGGAGCTCCTGCGCGGGTGCGGACAGTGTCTTCTTGCCTTAGGCTTTGTATTCCTTGCCATCGATATCATTGGCAGCGGAGCAATGACGCTCTCCGCCCATGCGGAGGTGAAGGAGGTATTGCATACCTTCTCCGTATTTCCGTGGGTGCTCCTGATCATTGTCAGCATTCTCTCCATGCTACTGCAAAGCTCCACCGCCAGCATCGGGCTGTGTATTGCGATGGCCACGGGGGGACTGCTGGATCAGGAGCTACTCGGGTGGTGGGTTGTCGGCACCAATCTGGGGGTCGGGCTCACTTCCCTCGGCGTCGGTTGGGGCAGCCTTGACGGGCGCAGGATGGGCACGGCCAATCTCCTCGCCAAGCTGCTCGTCGTGGGAGCACTGCTCTTCATTCCCAATGCGTTGACCACGCTTTTCCATTGTATCCCCGGTACACTGGAACGGCAGGCTGCGATGCTGCATACGAACTTCAACCTCCTCGTGGCTTTGGTCACGCTGCCCTTCCTTCCCTTTGTATGGAAGGCGATGAAGTGGATCTATCCCGACCAGACCATTGACACCTTTGCTCCTCAGGAAAGCTTTCTGAATCTCCAGAGCCTTGGCGCGCCGCCGGTAGCGTTGGCACGAGCCAGCCGCGAATGCATGAGGATGGCGGAACATACCCGCTTCATGCTGGAGCAATTCTGGTGCGCCTATACCACACGGGATCGCGGATTAGCCCAACGCGTGCAAAAAGAAGACGATGCCATCGATACCATCAATCTGGCGCTCAAAGACTATCTGATCCGGATTGATGACGGACTGGCTCCGGCCGAAGTCCAGTGGCAGTTCGCCTTGCATGGAATCGCCAGCGAGCTGGAGGCGATCGGAGACGTTATCGATAAAAATCTGTGCGATATCCTTCTCAAACAGATTCACGACAACGTATTGGTCGATGGCTGGGAGGCGATTGCCCTGGAAGAAGTTTTCCAGAAGCTGCTCACCCGCTTCGAAGTAGGGCTGGGGCTCCTTACCACCCGCGAGACGTCAGCCGTTGCCCCCTTTCTTGAGAGCAAGGAAGAGCTGAACGGATGGATCTTGAAATGCCAGCAGGAGCATTACGCCAGCCTGAACCTTTCCAGCCCGATCAGACTTTCGGCAAGCGCTTCCTTTCTGGATCTGCTCAATGGCATCCGGCGGGTTAACGCACACATCAACGTTATCGGATATGCTGTCGCTACCCGCTCAGATACGCCCTAGGCCGTCCCAAAACGCTTTTGCCACCTCGGAGAAACTGAAACCGGGGACTGCGTCGAGTACGATCGGACCGTCGAATGACCCACAACGCAGGATCGAAAGCAATTCCAGCACTTCGCCATTTCCCCTTCCCGGAAGCGTCGCCTGTCCGTCAAAGGTTCCGTCCGAGAAACGCAATTGCGCAACCCTGCGCCTGAGTGGCGTTTTGGAATAAACCCTCAGGAAGGGCTTCTCTCCTGCCGCGGCAAAGTTTGCCGGATGAAAGGCGAGGGCCACGCCTGTTTCTTCGATCTTCCGGAAGCGGTCAAGGCAGACTGCCGAATCTTCGCTGGTATTCTCAAGGCATACCCTGATACCTGCCTCTGCCGCCTCCTTTCCGATAGCCGGTGTATAGCGGTCCAGCGGAACGATCACTGCGGGGGACCCCAGCCGCATGGCAACTTCCATCAGACGCTTGGCATCGATTTCATGCCGGGTCGCCAGCCCGGTGACTCCAATCCTGCGCGCATTAAGGACAGATTGAAGCTGCGTCAATTCCGAATCAGAATAGCTCGCCACTTCTCTGCCCTCTATTTCTCTCAATTCAAGATGGCTGATGCCCTCCGCTTCCAGCGCGTCGCAAATTTCGCCCACCGTCTTTCCCGCCGCATCGCTCACAACGCTGAGCGTAAAATCCTCCTGCTTCAAGCGCTGCCCTTTAACGCTTGCCCGCTGCATGACACAATCGTGGCAGCTGGGGTTATCACAAAGAATCAGCGTAGGGTCGTGCCGCAGTTCGGGCAGGATCAGATCGCGCATCGCACGAGCGTCGATCAGACGGCAAACCGCCCTTCCCACTTTGCCGATCCGCATCGCCCCACCCTGCCGCAAACGCTGATCCAGCCCAATGAAGTTGCGGTGGGGTCCGGGATACTCACGAATCTCCAGGCTTTTAATGCTGCCATCACACGGGTCAACGTACTCACGCGTGATCGTTTTAAGATACGGAAGCCGCGCCATTGCCTCCAGACCATGAAAACTGGTATTCCGATCCTGATCGACGCCCAGCAGCAGAATCTTCCCCCCATTTTCCATCAGTTTTGCATAAGGAGTACCGTCGCCGCAGGCCGTTGGGCAATCCAAATGCCCCTCGGTCATCTCCGCCGCCCGGTCGCCCAGCGCCGCAACAGAGTGAGAGGGATGGAAACTTCGCAAGACTCCTGGTCTCTGACGGAAGGCTTCAGTAAGCAATCCCACCTTTGAAGGAGAGTTTGCGTGGTCAAAGACTCCTGTGGAAAGCGTTGGCATCATGAGTGTTCCCTTGGGCCCAAGTACTTCGAGGAGCGCATCAATTACAGCCTCCGCACCGCCCTGTACCTTCCCCAGAGAAGTCAGTGCGCTATGGACCAGAACAAGGTCGCCCGGGAGAACGCCCAGCTTTTCGAAGCCGTCGCGCAGTTCGTTTTGATGAATCATAATCGGATTTTGGATGGAGGTGTTATCAGATCCCGACTTCGGCCACGACCCGGCAGGGGAGCTGAGTTGCGTTGGCAAACCGGGGAGCAAGTACGGTCAGGCAGACATGCGGTTGATCAAGAC
>JBEBWR010000004.1:0-45324 GCA_040392045.1 Chthoniobacter flavus
CTTTCCGGCTGAAAGACAAAGGCCGCGTCGTTGATCTGGAGCTTGCCCATCGCCGCCTTGAGCGCTTCGAAGTCGGCGGTATTGATCGGGTAGATACCCGAAAAGACCATCGGATGGATCTCCTGAAAGCCGGGGAGCGGCTCGTCGGCGGGGCGGTGCTGCTCGGTGAGCGTGTCGCCGATCTTGATTTCGGAGGTCGTCTTGATATTGGCGATGAAGTAGCCGACATCACCCGCCGAGAGCTTCGGGCGGCTCTGCATCTTTGGAGTAAAGACGCCGACCTCCTTGATCTCGTAGTTCTTGTTGCTGCTCATCAGCTTCACGCCCAGCCCTGGCTGCACGGAGCCGGAGGCCACGCGGATATAGGCGATTACGCCCCGGTAGGTGTCAAAAACGGAGTCAAAGACCAGCCCGCGCAGCCGCTCATCCTCCATTTTCCGCGGCGAGGGAACGCGCGCGACGATCGCTTCGAGAATCTCGCTGATCCCGATCCCCGCCTTGGCGCTGGCGGGGATGGCCTCGTCGCCGGGCATCGCCAGCACATCTTCGAGCTGCTTGCGGCAGGCCTCCACATCGGCGGTCGGGAGATCGATCTTGTTGATCACCGGGATGATCGCCAGCCCCTGCTTGTTGGCAAGGTGGACGTTTGCCACCGTCTGTGCCTCCACGCCCTGCGCGGCGTCAATAATGAGAAGCGCCCCTTCGCAGGCCGCCAGAGAGCGGCTCACCTCGTAGGCAAAATCGACGTGTCCCGGCGTGTCCATCAGGTTGAGCAGGTACGTTTCCCCGTTCGCCGCCGTGTAGCGCATCGTCACCGGGTGCGCCTTGATCGTGATGCCGCGCTCGCGTTCCAGATCCATGGAATCGAGGTGCTGATCCTGCGACTCGCGCTTGGTGATCGTCTGGGTAGCCTCCAGCAGCCGGTCGGAAAGCGTGGTCTTCCCGTGGTCGATGTGGGCGATGATGCAGAAATTGCGGGTTTTCTCGATGGTGGACATGCGGAACGGGGCACTATGGGGCAGACTCCCCCGTGGCGTCAACGTCGGCGTGGCGGGTTTCTCGCGGGATGGTTCGCCATGAATTTGCTTTCAGTCGCTGCCGTCCCCCTGCACACTGCGCTTTATTCTGTTATGCGACGCGCCATCTATCCCGGCAGTTTTGACCCCGTCACCAACGGGCACCTTGATGTCATCCATCGGGCTGCCCGGCTTTTTGACGAGGTCATTGTGGCCGTTGCCGTCAATGAATCCAAGTCCGGCCTCTTCTCTTATGAGGAGCGCGTCGCGCTGATCCGCGAAGTGGTCCGGCCCGTGACGAATATCCGCGTGGTTCATTTCGAGGGGCTGCTCGTCGATTTCGCCCGCCGGCAGGAGGCCCAGGCCGTTATCCGGGGGCTGCGGGCCGTATCCGACTTTGAGTACGAGTTCCAGATGGCGCTGATGAACCGCAAGCTGGAGCCTGAGATCGAGACACTCTTTCTCATGCCCCATGAGGAATACTCCTACCTTTCCTCGCGCCTCGTGAAGGAAATCGCCCGGCTCGGTGGCAATGTGGAGGCTTTTGTGCCAGATTCCGTATGCAGCGCACTGAAAGCAAAGTACGCTGCCCAAACTGCATAACTGCATCAGGCGAATCGCGATGAAAATTCATATCAATCAGATCCCCGTCCACGGTCTCCATATTGAGGGAGAGGAAAAAGGCGACATCCTCGATCTACAGGACGCCCTCGTGCGACCGCTCCGGCCCGTGCGCTACGCGCTCGACGTGGGCCTCTCCGACGGTGGCCTCTTCGCCACCGGCTCGCTGGAAGCTGACATGGAGCTGGAGTGTGTTGTTTGTCTGGAGCGGTTTGAGCAGACCCTCCGCGTGCCGGATTTCGCCGTGCAGGTGGACCTCGGGACGAGTGAATCGGTGGACTTGACGGAGGAGGTGCGCGAAGATATTCTCCTCGCCCTTCCCGCCCATCCGCACTGCGACTGGGACGGGAAAAAGGCCTGTACCGGCATGCGCCACGCGACTCTGGAGCAGGGGGCCCAACCCTCTGCGAATCCTTCTGAAAAGGAGGGAGCGGGACCGGGGGAGAAGAACCCCTGGGCCGAGCTCGACGCGCTGACGAAGCCCAAACCGACGAATCCGTAATCCTACCGCAGAATCCCGAAAACGCCCAATCAACGCCGTAACTGATTGACAGGACGCAGATTTCCCTGTTGTCCTGACGCAAAACATTTCTCCACCGTCAGCGCCTACAGGCCGCCTGACCCGGCCAGAGAACCCGAAAACCGACCAACAGTTCTTAACGTCCTATGCCAGTCCCAAAACGCAAGAAGTCCAAGATGCGCCTCCGCACTCATAAAGCGGCCCTCCGCTGGCGCGCTCCGCAGCTCACCAAGTGCGGCCAGTGCGGCAGCACCGTGCGCTCCCATACCGCCTGTCCCTCGTGCGGATACTACCGGGGTCGTCAGGTCCTGACCATCGAGGCCGCGTAACCGTCGGTACCGATTTCAAAAACAGCCGTCTCGCCGGATTGAGTGGGACGGCTGCTTTTGTCCCGGCCATCGTGTCGGGTTATCCCATCTCCCTAATTTTTTAATCCCTATAACTCGGATTGCCAAGCGTCGCCCGACTGGTTTAAACCGGAACCCATGAAGATAGCGCTCGATGCCATGGGTCATGATGAAGGGCCCGCCAAGCTCATTGAAGGGGCAGCGCTTGCCCTCAAAGAGTTTCCGGGGATTTCGCGGCTTTATCTCACCGGCGACAGCGCCCGGCTGGAGGCCGAGCTGCGCCGCATCGGCTGCAACGACCGCCGGATTGAAGTCGTCCACTGCACGCAGGTCGTCGAAATGAACGACAGCGCCGTGGACGCCGTACGCCGCAAGCGCGACTCCTCCATCAGCCGCGCCGTCGATCTCGTGAAGACCGGCGACGCCGAAGCCGTCGTCAGCGCCGGGCATACCGGGGCCGCCGTGGCCGCGACGACTATCAAGCTGCGCACCCTCCCCGGAGTGGAGCGCCCCGGGATCGCCGCCACCATGCCGACGGAGAAGAACCTCTTCGTCCTCATCGACGCCGGGGCAAACACCGCCCCCACCCCCCTCCAGATGGCGCACAACGCCATCATGGGCGCCGTCTACTCCCGCCACGTCCTTGGCTACGGGCAGCCGACCGTCGGCCTCATGTCCATCGGCTCCGAAGACGAGAAGGGCAACAGCTTTACCCGCGACTCCTTCGAGCGGCTCAAAGGCACCGGCCTGAAATTCCGGGGCAACGTCGAGGGTCATGACCTTTTTGAAAACCCCGTGGAAGTCGTCGTCTCCGACGGATTCACGGGGAATATCGTCCTCAAGACCTCCGAAGCCGTCGCGCACGCCGTCTTCCGCTGGCTCAAGCATGAGATCTACCGCACCCCCGTCCGCAAGCTCGGCGGGATGCTGGCCAAGGGGGCCTTTCAGAATATCCGCCGGAAAACCAGCGCCGACGAGTACGGCGGCATGCCGCTCCTCGGCATTAACGGCGTCTGCATTATCGGCCACGGCGGCAGCTCGCCCATCGCGGTGAAGAACGCCATCCGGATGGCCACCCAGACCATTGCGCAACAAGTGAATCCTCACATCGTCGAGGAAATCAAACGCTACCATGAACAAGCCACGCTCCGAGCATCTGCATAAGCCCCAACGCACCGTCTCCATCATCGGCACCGGCAGCTACGTGCCGGAGCGGATCATGAGCAACGGCGAGCTGGAGAAGATGGTCGATACCAGCGATGAGTGGATCACCACACGTACCGGCATCAAGGAGCGCCGCATCGCCGCCGAAGGCGAATGCACCAGCGACATGGCGACGGCAGCCGCCCGTAAGGCAATGGAACAGGCCGGAGTCACGGCGGAGGAGCTCGACCTCATCATCGTCGCCACTGTCACGCCCGACATGGCCTTTCCCTCCACCGCCTGCTTCGTACAGAAGAATCTCGGGGCAAAAAAAGCCGCCTGCTTTGACCTGTCCGCCGCCTGCGCCGGGTTCCTCTACGCGCTGGAGATGGCGCGCAACCTGATCGCCACGGGGGGGTACAACACCGTCCTCGTCGTCGGCGCGGAGAAGCTCAGCGGCATCGTCAACTGGGAGGACCGGAACACCTGTGTCCTCTTTGGCGACGGCGCCGGGGCGGCCATCCTGCGCCACCGCGAAGGATCGCTCGGCGTCATCTCCTCCTCCGTCGGCTCCGATGGCGACTACGCCGACATCCTGACCCTCCCCGGCGGCGGCTGCCGCTACCCCATCACGGCGGAGAACGTCGATCAGCGCCTCAACACCATCAAAATGGCCGGGCGCGAGACCTTCAAGCAGGCCGTCACCGCCATGCTCAACTCCGCAAACGACGCCCTCGCCAAAGCCGGGCTGACCGCGGAGGATCTCACCTGCGTCATCCCGCATCAGGCGAACATGCGGATCATCGAAGCCATCGCCCAGCGCATGGACGTATCCTTGGACCGCTTCATGATCAACCTCGACAAGTACGGCAACACCAGCGCCGCCGCCGTCGCCATCGCCCTTGATGAAGCGAACCGGACAGGCCGTATGAAGCAGGGGGATTATATCCTACTGGTGGTGTTCGGAGGCGGATTAACGTGGGCAAGCTCGGTCATTGAGTGGTAAGGTCCGGGAGTAATCCACGGTCCTTCCTTTTATGATCATCGATACGCACGCCCATCTCGACTTTCCTGATTTCCAGAACGACCTTGATGATGTCGTGGACCTCGCGGCCAAGGCCGGAGTCACGCGCATCCTCTCCATCGGCACCGACGTGGAGTCGAGCCGGAAAGCCGTCGCGCTGGCCGAGCGTTATCCGGCGGTCTACGCCGTGATCGGGATTCACCCGAACGACGCCTTTCGGACCAATAACGAAGAGCCGGAAGCCATCGCCGCCCTGCGCGAGCTGGCGACGCATCCGAAAGTCGTCGCCATCGGCGAGACCGGGCTCGACTACTACCGGCTCCCCAGCATGGAGCTGACCCGGAACACCATCGAAGCGCTCGGTAATGAGCAAAGCTCCGACGTCGAGGCCACCGTGGAGGACGGCGCGATCAAAGCCGCGCAGGCGATCCTCTTTGAGCAGCAGCTCGACCTCGCCGTGGAGCTGGGGCTCAACGTCGTTATTCACCAGCGGGGCGACTGCCGGGAGGACACCCTGCGGATTCTCGCGCCCTACCGGGAGAAGCTCCGCGCCGTCTTCCACTGCTTCTCCGGCACGCTGGATGAGGCGAAAGAAACGGTCGACCTCGGCTACCTCATCTCCTTTACCGGGATCGTCACGTTCAAGAACGGCGTGAACATGCAGGAGATCGCCGCGTGGGTTCCGGCGGATTCCTACATGGTCGAGACCGACTGCCCGTTCCTCGCGCCCGCGCCGCACCGGGGCAAACGCTGCGAACCGGCCTACACCCGGCTGGTCGCGGAAAAGGTCGCCGCCCTGCGGAAAGAGCCGCTGGAGAAAGTAGCCGCCGATACCACGGCAACAGCGGAGGCGTTCTTCCGGTTCAACCGGTAGCCTCTCCCGGCTTTTTCGCTACGGCATCTGCGGCGCCGCCAGCGGCGGAAGCAGGTAGAACCCGTTCCCCATCAGATGCCAGCGTTCGCCCGCGTCTTCCGCCAACTTCTCCAGAGCTCCGGATAGCTCCGCGTCGCTCCCGTCCCGGATGGTCAGGTATGCCGTCATCAGCTCGCCGAGTTTGGAGAGATTGACCGGACCGAGATTCGGGTAGGGCCACGGCTGATTTCGCGCCAGAAAGAGCAGCCCATTGCGCAGCGAGCGGACCGTCTCCGCAGGAAGCGCGTCGAGGCTCTCGCCCGCGCGCGCCGCCAGCTCCGCCCAGCGCAGAAAGGCCTCAAGCTGGTAGCAGCTATAGTGAAAGGAAAGCGTCCGCTTCAGCTCTCCCGGCTGAGAGCCATCTTCCTCCAGATGTGCCGCCACGCGCGCAGGCAGAATGGAGCGGTAGCGTTCACTCGCCACTGTCCACTCTTCAAGATAAAGCGCGATCAGCGCCACCAGCGTCTCCGTCCACGTCCCGATATTATTCGGATGCCGTAGCGCGGGCAGCGCATTCGGATGCGTCGTGATCCAGCGAAGAAACGCGCCAAGCCACACCTTCAGCCCCGCCTCCATCTCCGCGCTCCAGAACGGCGAAGCGCGCAGGAGCGCCGCGCCGTTAAGGCACCAGCTGAGCGGCTCCACCGCTTCGATCAGGCCGATCCCCCCGCCATCGTTTCGGCCCGGAGCCACGGCGGCGTGCCGGAAGTGCGGCGTCAGCGCCGTCTCCTCTGATACCAGCCAGCCGTCGATCCACTCCATCGCCCGGGTCGCATAGCGCTCCTCCCCCGTATAGACCCACGCCAAAGCCAAAGTCTCCACCACCTGCCCCATCCGGCACCATGCCGGAAAATCTCCTTCAGCCAGCGCTTCCGGGCTAACCTCTCCATCGCGGTGAATCCACGGCGCGCCCGGTCGTCCCGCTTCCGGCGGCCAGTAATACCGCCCCACGCTATAGTAATCCCGGCGCACACCGCTTGGAGCCGTGCCGCGTTTGTCGAGCGGCGTGCGCCGCGGTTCGTGCAGGGCCGCCCCGGCTTCCTTCAGTAAAGAATCCAATGCCGCGCGGGGAGGGGGGGCGCTCCGGAGCGCTCCGATGGTGGAAAAAGTAGACATCGCTAAGATCAGGGCTCGCGCTTTGGTTGGATCGCAATCACGGCATAGGCATGGAGCGCCCCGGCCGGTATTGTCACCCTCACACGACCATTTTTCGCCGGGGCTACCTCCAGCACCCGTTCCCCCTGCCAATCCGGCGAACGCATTACCGCCATCGCCGGTTCATCAAAGGACGGGCGGATCTCCAGCGCCATTTCCTGAGCTACCGGCGGGAAGGGAGCCGCAGGCGGATTCACCGGAATCCGCTGTCCCTGCTGAAAGCTGGCACCGGTTGCGTTGTAAAAGTGCAGATAGTCGTGCGTCAGGCCGTCCGGTGCGGTTTGGCGGAAGTGCGTGAGCGCCACCTTCTCCGGTATCGACACCGGTATCAGAGGCTGTCTGCCCTCCAGCAGACGATGCACCAGCCGTTTGAGCAGCGTGGAGTCGTGCTCCTCCCGCTGGTAGACATACCTTGGTTTCCATTCCGGCTCCATCTTCAGCATTCCCAGCGGCGGCAACACCAGCGTTACCGAGCCCTTGCCTACCGGGCCTTGCGCGATCGCGATCTCCGCGTCGTCGCCCGCCGTTGCCAGTACCTCCGTCGTCTCCGGCAGTTCGCCTTTCCTGCGAACCGTCGGCATCGCCAGCGCAAAGCGGTCCACCTCCGGCTCGGCCAGCGGTCCATCGAGATGAAGCGGCTGACGGAGGATGCGCGGCGTAGTCGTCAGACCCAGCCATTCGCCGATCAGCCACCGCGCCTTGCGGGTTCCCAGCGGCGACTCGCTCCCCGCTGTACCCATCGACAGAATGCGTCCTCCTTGCGTGACATAGGCTTCCAGCGCGCTGAGCGTCTTTTCCGTCATCGCCTCATTGGCCGGGAGCACCACCAGACGATACGGCTTGAGCGTCTCCAGCGTCAGCTCCTGCTCCAGCACCACCTCGTATGGCAGATGCCAGTCCGAGAGCTGTTCGCAGAGGCCGAGCATTTTCGTCTCAAAATCCTTCTCGCCGCTTCCATAGTCGCGGGATGTCTCCGAGAAGAGCACGGCGATGTCTGCCACCGGCTGCGCTCCATAGATGTCAAATCCGCCCGTCCATTGCCCGTAGCGGTCGCGGTCCTTCGCCGCCTCCAGCCCGCGGAACATCTCCCATGTCGGCTGCGCGTGCATCCGGTTCATGATCCAGCCCGAGTAGGCCAGTGTAGGGGAGGCGTTTGAGTAAATGAGGTTGAACACCGGTACGTTGTACGCCTTGCGCAGGCTTTGGAAGATCGCGCGATGCGCCAGATTCGAACGCCATGCCGCGTAGACATTGCGGCTGATCGTCTCCGTCCCCAGAACATTCGCGCCCCGTGCCGCGTAGGTGATCGTCCCCCCGGGCCGCCGCGTGAAGATCGAAGTGCTAAAGCCCATCGGCGCGGCGTAGTACATCAGGAAGAAATCGTCCTTCTTCTTCAGCGTCTGTTCGCGCATATCGGCGAACCAATCGCCTACGCACTGATTGCGCCACTCCAGCCAGAGCTTCCAGAGCGGGCTGCGCTGGTTGAGCAGCTCCGGCGCCGTTTCATCCAGCGGTAGAACCTGTCCGGTGTCGCGGTGAAATTTCTCCCGACAGTGGACACAGCCGCAGAAGCCCCGGGTGTGAAAAGCCACCTCATCCAGCATCAGGCCGTCAATATTCGTCTCCTCAATCCAGCCATCAAGGAAACCAAAGAAGAACTTCCGGAAATCGGGGTTGTTAATGCAGAAGCCGCGCGTGACCTGCCCGTTGCGGACATCGCGTAGCGTATAGTCGAGCATTTCCAGTAATACTCGATAGCCGGTGCCGTGATTGGGAACCACGGTAAGATCAAAGTGATCCACCACCTTCATTCCCCGCTGGTGCGCCAGTTTGGCGATCCTCGCCAGCGTCGCCTTGACCCGCTCGTGTTGCTCCGGCCATGAAAGACGATAGAGCAGCCCATTGATCAGAAGCGTCTTGAATCCCGCCGCCTCCACTTCATCCAGCCGCCGGTTGATCGTCTCTTCCGTTTCAAATTCGTTAAAGCTGCCGTCGTTGATTGGGCCAAATCCTCCGATGTCTCCCGTAAAGCGTACCTTATGGCGTGGATCAGGCGCGTACGGTTTGGCATGGCGCATTTCCCCGACCAGTTCCTCGCTGAACGGCTTCGACGGTTGCAGCGTGGGAAGCGTCTGCGTCGTCGTGTGAATCTTCAGCGGGTCCTCCTTCCACGGATAGAAAGCCGCAGGCGTGGGAACCTCATCCACCAGCCACATCCCGCGCCGGATCACAAAGTCCTCCTTTGCATAGAGCAGCGACTGTATCGCTAGCGTGCTCACCGCCCAGTCTCCCGAAAATTGCAGCGTCCCTTCCGTCCTTTCAAGGTAGCCGGAGAACGTGATCACCTTCGTTTCGCCCGGCTCTACGGTCAGATCGCTAGTCACCGGCTCGCCATTGCAGGTGATCGATCCCGGCCCGATCTTCCGGTCATCCGCTTTCACCCGTAGCGTCAGGAGATAAAGCCCCGGCTGTGGGACTGTGAAGGAGAGACGGTTTTCACCCCGTCCCTGCGCGCGGGAGTGAAGAACGCCCCGGGCGCGGTCACCCGAGAAAGCAATGCCTTCAGGTTGGCTCCATTGTTCCACCGGCGCAGGTTTCCACGTGTCGAATGGCTCTTTGAGCGCTGCCCAGGCGCCCTTGCTTGGCTCGGTATAGTCGTGCGGAGATTTCGGCTTCGCCAGCGTCCCTTGTCCGAAGCTCCACTGAAAGATCGTTGGAAGGTGGCCGAAGTAAGCCGCATTCTGCTCTGCGTGAAGCCGAGGGTAAGCATCCGGAGCATCCTCGGAGATCCGCCATTGCACCATCCACGTCCCGAAGTACGGCTCCACCTGATATCCCAGCGCTCCATAGGACACAAGGAGGTGATCTCCGTGGCGCTCCACCCATGCCCCGGTGGAGGGAATCGTCGGTCCGCCGTTGCTGAAAGTCGCGGGGCCGGAAGGATTGAAGTCAAAGAAGAGATTCCGTGCGGGACTCCCCGCCTTCGCGGGAGCCTGAAGCGCCAGATAACGCAACGCGCCGATGCCTCCCACCTGTCCCTCGGGCAGCTTGTCGCCGATCTCGCCTTTGATCCGCGTCAGCACATTATTCATTCCTCCGGCGGAGAACTGCATCCCGCGAATGGCCTCCATGGGAATCTTGAACTGATAGAGGCAGTTCGCATTCTGCGGTAGCGGAAACCACGCTGGAATCCGATACATCATCCCGCCGATCACCTCTTTGCTATTCCACGCCACCTCCCGTCGCCAGGTGATCTCCTTCTTTGGGCTCCCTGCCTTCCACTGATTGAGCACCTGATAGCCCCGTGCCTCATCGCTGCGGCTGCCTTCGGCTTCCTTCAGCGGAGTCGGCCCGAGCGGGTGGAGATGGTCGGAAGCAAGGAGGAGTTGCCCCCGCCAGAAGACCTTCAGGGCTTCATCCGCTTCCGCGCGAAAGACGGCCTCGCCGTAGGCGGGAGAAAGCAGCAGCGCCAATGAAAAAAGAGTGGAGTGGGGGAGGTAACGACGCATGATAAAAAATACTAGCGATCCCCGCTGAGCGAGGGGGCTGTTGTCCCGGTGACCGGATAGGTGGCCGCTCCGGGGTAAAATTCATCGACGTGACCGTCGAAGAAGAGCGCCAGCCGGGAATTGCCAAAGAGCGGCTCGGGCATCACGCCCAGCGGCGCGAAGGTGGCCGTATTCCAACCGATGGCATGACGATCCACCATCACAAACATCGGCACCTTGGAGAGCGGAGTGTTGTAGTTCTGAAACGTGCTCACCACCGCGCTCCAGCGCATCGGAAGGGTAATGGTGGACGAGCGGAATCCGAAGGGCATGATCTTCTCAGTTCCCTGCGTGTAGATATTGATGTTCATGTGGAACTGCACCGCCTCCGCCCCCAGCGGTGAGACCTTCCGCATCGCCGGACTCTCCATCGCCTTGATCAGATAGGTCGCCCCCTTCTGCTGGCCATTGCCCGGCAGCCCCGGCTCGACATAGGGCGCGAGATAATAGCCGAGGTCGCCCGGAGAATAGGTGGGGACCGTATAGGTCGCCCGCTGGAGCGACAGCAGCGGGCCGGGAAGGCTATCCTGATGCTCGGCGATATAAGCGAAAATCCCGGCGGAGAGCTGACGCCAGTTGCCCACGGTGCGCACCTTGTCGGACCGATTGCCGATAGCCTTCATTGAGGTGAAAAGCACCACGGCCAGAACGGTCGTCACCGCTATGGCGACCAGCAGCTCCAGAAGACTGAATGCCAGCCGTTCGGATCGGGAAATCGGAGCGATCATACCGGGGAAGGGCCGGGAGGATTATCGTACATCGCCCTTCCGCATGGCCCGAGAGCGGGTTCCCGCCCAAGTCAGCGCCGCGCCGCTCAGCAGGAGTGCCACATGGCCCGGCTCGGGGATGACCGCGACTTCGAGATGATCGATATGGGCCGTCAGACGGTTATCCGCTGTATCGCCGCCAAACGATTTCTGGAGCATCACCGCCACGCCCATATCGCTCCATCCGGCGGCGGAGAGGCCGTGCGTACCATCGCGTTTGATCTCTTCTCCCACCGTGTAGATCGTCAGGCTGTAGGTTTCGGCAGAGAGAATGAGGTCAAATCCGGTGATCGTATCGGTCGCGGTTCCCGTCCGTCCGGAGTTATTGATATTCGGCACCCATCCTGTTTCGAGAGCGTCGCCATTGACCCATCCGAGGCTGAAGGCACCCGAAGCCGTTATCGAGAGTGCGATCCCCTGCTGCATTCCGGTTGTGCCGCTCTTGTAGGTCACCAGGTCGGGCGAAGGCGAGAGCGTGAAGGAGAGAAGTTGCTGATTTTTCGGTGCGGTGGTCAGTCCCGGTTCAAAGCTGATCCCTGATACTGAAAGCTTTACCGACTGATCTGCCGCGGGAAATGGCAGTTCCGAAGTCGTGGCGCTAAAGAGCCTCAGATAGTTCGACGCGGTGACCTGTCCTCCTGCAATCGTCATCTCAATCGCGTTGCCGTTGACGTCGGCCGTTCCCGTGGGATAGCCGGGATTCGTATTGGAATGCACGGCGGGCTGCCAATCAAGCGTTATCGGACTCGCGATTCCGCTTGCAGGCAGCGAAATCGCCCCGATTATCGCCAGCACGGCAGCGCATCCGGGAAAGGAAAAGGAAAGAGAGGAGGAAACAGTTTTCATAAAAGAATGCGGTGGAATTCTTTGAATTTAAAGATCCTGCCAAAGAATGAAATAGACAATCCTGCGAAAAACTATTCTATTCCTGCGATGATCTTTGTAGCGGTTGAAAAGCCTCAACCTACCGGGCATCGCTTCGAACGCGGGAGCCTGTTTCCCATCTGGACGCTGAGTCATCTTTTCTCCGGGCGAATGGAGCTGGAGATGAACGGGCGGAAGTATAGTGTTTCTGCTCCTCTTTTTGGACTGATTCCGCCGCACGTTTCCTATCAGGTAAATCTGTTTCGCGAGGGGCGGACGCCCGTACGGGAATTCTTTTGCTTTTTCTCCCCTCCCGTTCACCTCGCGCCGCTGCTGAAATGGCCTGAGGCGATTCTTTCGCATCTCGGGGAAAAGTCGCCGGAGCTTCAGCGGATCAGAGCCCGGCTGCGGGATGTCGAAGCCTGTTTCCGGCAGCCGAGGCGGCTGAATTATCAACACTGGGCATGGAACGCTCTGGAGGAGGCGCTCTTGATCTTGGGCGAGCAGTGGAGCGTCGCGCAGGAGACGAAGAGCGATGAACGGATCATCCGGATCGTACAGCATATTCAGACCGATTATGCAACGCCTCTGAGTGTAGACAATCTGGCCCGGTTTGGAGGTCTTTCGCCCTCACACTTTGCCCATCTCTTCCGCGATGAGATGAAGATTTCTCCCATGCAGTATCTGGAAAGAGTCCGGCTCCATGCCGCTGCGGAAATGCTCCTTTCCAGCAGCGCCACTGCGGCCGAGATCGCTGCTGAGGTGGGCTTTGAAAACGCCTCTCATTTTACCCAGCGCTTCTCCCGTCGCTACGGCCTGCCGCCCCGGCAGTTTCGTAACGCCCCGTCGGCGCCCTCCCTGCTCCTGAAAGAGCGCAACCGCCTCCCGCAGGGGTGAAGGACGTCTTCCTGCCGCGCTACTTCGCTTCCACCTTTGCACCGGACCGGTCGACGGCGATTCGCCATGTCGTCCCTCCGGCGGTGACTTCCGTAACGCCATCCTTGGGATCTTCGGGGAACGCCACGTTCTCTACCGCATCGCCCGTGAGGTCGTAGACCGTAGTGAAAACGGCGGAGCGCGCAAAGGCGCGGCGGATGAGGGTGGGCGTTTTCTCCTCCCGGTGATAGCCGATCCCGGCGGAGGTGATCAGGCGCTCGTTCTCCGACCCGGAGAGATAGAGGCCGAGCTGCTTGCCGTCTTCCGCGACAAAGCGCCAGCGGGTCAGGCCCTCGGGATATTCCGCCGCGGGCGAAAGGTGCTGATAGCCGTCGCGTTTGGCAAGCTGGACGGGGGCCGGCGAGTCGATATTTCCCACGGGAAGCAATTCTTTCGCGCGAGCATGCGTGAGCAGGTCGATGGTCCCCCGGCGTGGAGCGATAACCTCAACGGTATCGACGAGAAAGCGATCGGTAAGCACCAGATGGCGACGCAGGAGCGTCCCGTCATATGCGCCGCGACACTCCGCTCCGGCAGCCGTGTAGCCGTCCCCCTCGGAGAAATAGAGGAGCGCGCCGGTGGCGGGATATTGATCGCGTTCATCGATGGCGATCGTGTTGTGCGCCGCCGTCGTCTTGACCCACGTCTTGTACTCGGGATGCGAGTAGGTCAGCCGACCGGGATCGGGGAGCCATTCGCGGCCGTGGGTGTAGAGGATGAGATTGAGCTTGTCGTAGTGTCCATGCGCCCCGCCGTGGGGGCCGAAGTCGAGATAAGCCGCCGTCGTGTTCTCCCCGCTGCCCCGCCGGAGAATGACCAGCCCGGCATCGGGGAGAACCGTGGAGGAGAGACTGGCGGTGACTTCCTCCACCGGTCCGGCAATGAGGCGCTCAAGCAGCGGATCGCGCCAGTATTGCATGGCCCATTCCCAGCCGGAGCGGCAGGCGCTGAGGCTGAGCGGGTCCGAGTCGTTGATTGCAGGGAGTTTCCCGTCGGGAAAGGCCATGGCGACCGGTGCCGTAAACATCCGGCGCAGCTTCGGCTCCTCGGAGAGCGGCAGTCCGAAGCGTTCGCCGAGATTCACCAGCGCCATCATGGCCCGCTGGGCATAAAGATGGTAGGCCACGGTTCCTTCCCACCAGAGGCCGTCGTTCCCCACGGAGCGCTCCAGCTGGTCAAGATAGCCGCCGCGCATCGTTACCACCCGCTCTGCCAGCGCGGCGTCGCCGAGCACTCCGGCAATCGCCATCAATCCGGCATTGTACCACGTCTGATGATTGCTCACCCCCTGATTGAACCGCAGAAGCGTGTCCGCGGTGGCGCGGAAAAAGTCGCGCTCAATCTGCTCCCGCTCGGCGTCGGTGTAGAGCGGAGAGCTGCGGGTCAGATCATAGGCTTTTGCGAGAGGGATCACGCCAGTCGCCTCATCAAGCGCCTGCACGTAGCGGCGCGCACCCCATCGGGCGAAGAATCCGCGCCTGCCCCAGCGGTCGAGTCGCGTCGGGTAGCCGGGATAATCTTGCGCAAGCTTGAGGAGAATGCGGCGAACTTCCTGCCCGTACTTCGCCTCGCCACTGACGGCCCATGCCCGCGCCAGCGCGAGAGCGGCTTTTTCGGCGCGATAGTGCAGTCGGGTACGATAGGCGGCGAGCGTCTGTTCGTCGGTGAAGACTTCTCCGGTTTTCGGGTCCTGATGCTCTGTCGGGGAGCGCGGCTTCAGCGGAGTACCCGTACGCGGATTGGCATAGCTGAAGCTCCATCCTCCGCTGCCGTCGGGAAGGACGACCGGGTCGGCGAGATAGGACGCGGCTTCTCTCAGTATGGCCTCCTTTTGCGTCAGCTCCTTTTCCGGGATCGTCATCCGGGGCGGAGGGCCGAAGCGGGGCTGCGGCTTTCCTTTCATGGAGACACCGACCGGGAGTTTGATTCCCGGATCGGGCAACGCTACGGGGTCCTGCGAGCAGAGAGCAGCAGGGTGGAGTCCCGTAGCGAGCAGGAGGATGGCGATGGATCTGGCTACCCCGGGCGTCATATCCCCATTGGAGCAGATGAGCGGGAGAATGTCGCGCCGAAGTTTTCAGACCAGCGCAGGGGTGCCCGGTCCTTCTTCGGTTGTCGTGGGAGGAAGCGCCTGTTGCGCCGCTTCCTTGCTCTTCTCCTCGCGCTGGTAACGGTCGAGCGCCCGATTCATCATGTTGAGCATCCCCAGCGAAATTGCGGCCAAGGGGAAGTCGGACTCAAGGGCACCGTAGATAAGAACGAAGGAGAAAGGAAGGATCACAATCGGCACCCCGAAGGTGAGGGCGGCAAACTGGTAGGGCGTCCCCATTGCCCGCTTGATCAGCCGGTGCGTGTTCACCCCGAGATAGACCAGCAGGCTGAAGAAAAGAACGCCGCCGACGTAGCCCACATAACGCAGCAATGACAATGGTCCGCTGTGAACCGTTCCCGTCATAATAAAAAACAACTGCGACACTCTATCGCCGCCTTGGTTCATACTGGCGTAGAGCAGCTCTTCGAAATCCCGTAGCGGGTAGCCGAAACCATCACCGAGCCAGCGATTTTCGATATGCTGTTTCTCAAAGAGGACCATCCTCCACATCTCTACGCGCCATTCGATGGAGTGCGACGCATCTGCCGTAGCCTCCACAGACCAATCCCCGGGCAGGAAGGAGAGCGAGCGCTGAACTGCGGCAGGGAAGGTGTAGAACGTCCCATGAGCCGCGATCAGCAGAATTGCTATGGGCAGCACAAAAAGCGAAGTCCGCAGGAGAGGGCCAAGGCAGCGCTGATACCAGGCAATGAGCAGCATGCGGATTCCAAGCAACACGAGAAAGGCGCGAAAACCGCTGAGAGCCATGAACGCCAATCCCAGCGCCAGCAGGGTGACGCGCCCGACATACAGCGGATTGACAAAGGTTTTGGCCGGAAAGCGGGCGAAAAACGTCGTCATCGCCGTCATGGTTGGACCTGCCAGAAAGGTGCTGCGCTCCACGGTTGCATCGTTTACCATGGTCGGCTCCGCGTTTGGCGAAGCGTCCACCCCGAGAATATAGCCGAACACCGGCCCTGTACCGGGAACGAAGCGCGTAACCACGCTGGCCATCAGCGTCGGCAGCGATCCGAGAACCACAAGCCACGGAAGTCGTCGTGCCCAGATGACATTGAGATCCACCCGGGAAAGAACCCAGTAGGCCAGGCAGGCGAAAATAATACTGAAATAGGGACGGCCCCCGATCCTATCGGATTCGATGAGCAAACCGCCTGCGGGGTTCCTCACAAAGGACATCACCAGATAGCAGATATTCAGAAATAGCAGGATATCTCCCAGGTTGGTCGGTGTCCGAAGGGGCACTTTCCGGAAGGCCGCAAAGATGATCCACCAGCCGAAAGCGGTAACCGTCCCTGCCTCCATCATGGTGATCGGCAGGCCGAGAATTTTCCCCGATCCGGCCATGGCGAGGGGAATCAGCAGCCAGACATGACGCCCCATCACCGCCCCGATCACGAGGAAGCAAAGTGCACCAACGATCAGGACAATCGATGTGACGCCCCCCGAGCCTGCATTCAAGCCAATGTAGAGCGCAATGGCCAGACCCAGCAGGATGATGACAAAAGAGATGAAATACTCGGGCAGCCGCTCCAGCTTCATGAGATATGACGAGTTGGGAGATAATCGGCTGCGCGGAAAGCCGGTAAAATGAGGAGGCGAAGTTGCACGTCAGGGGGTGTTCACGTATCGGGCGGGAAGCGCTAAAAGCCGTCTTTCCCCGGGAAACGGTCCCGCAACATTTCATCGTGTCTGCGGAATCGCAAGGTCTTTTCCTCCACCGTGAAGGCGCGCCGCCAGTATGCGCAAGGCTGACGGCGCGAAAAGGGCATCATCTCTTACCTGATCACGCCGAACTCGGCACGGCGGTTCTTCGCCCAGGCTGCCTCGCCATAGCCGGGATCGGCAGGCATCTCCGCCCCAAAGCTGGTCGTATGCACCCGCTGTCCGCTGACCCCGAGGCTCAGGAGATGCGAGCGGACGGCCTGTGCACGCTTTTCGCCCAGTCCGCGGTTGTACTCCGCCGTGCCGCGTTCGTCGGTAAACCCGGCGATGATGATCTCTTTATTACTGTTGCGGAGAAAATCGGCCACAGCGTCGAGCTTCCGCGATTCACCCGGCTCAACGACATAGCTGTCAAAGGCGAAATAGACCGGGCTGAACTGACTCTTGTCCACGCTTCCATCGAGAAAGGATACCCCGTCCAGCCGATCCGGCAGGGGGCTGCCCGTGATGAAATCCCCGTCATCCACGCCAGCGTATTCCCCGCCCTTGTTTTTGGACGAAGCACAGGCGGCGAGTGAAAGAGCAAGGGCGAGGGTGAGCAGAGAGCGGAGAGTCTGTTGAATACGAAGCATAAACAAGGGTTGGAGCAGGTGGAGTTAGAGTGAAGGTGGGTAAGGGCGAAAAAGACTACCGGGTCCAGGCGGGTTCGGTGATCTGGCCAAGCCCGCTGATCAGGCGGGTCTGGCGGCCGGTCTGAACGTCGAGCAGCATGAGGTTGCCGTCCGAGGAGTAGATCAGATGGCGGGGGCTGGGGCCCCAGATCGGGTCGCGCCCGGAGGCGAGGACTTTTGTGCTGCCCGTGGCCAGATCGTGAACGGCGATGCTAAAGCCGCTGGAGTTGCGGACGTTGAAGGCGATGCGTCGCCCGTCGGCGGACCAGCTCGGCTTCGTGCAGTAGTTATGGCCGGTGGAAATCATCCGGGGCGTCCCGCCGCTTGCGGAGACGCGGAAGATCCGGGGACCGCCCCGGTCATCGGAGGCGTAGACCAATTCGCTGCCATCCGGTGACCATGCCGGGGAGGACTCCACTCCCGCCGTCCGGGTCAGGCGGCGCGCGCCGCTGCCATTGGTATTGAGAAGGTAGAGCTCGGGGTTCCCGTCGCGGCTGACCGTACAGGCGATTCGCGAGCCGTCCGGAGAGAATGCCGCGCCGCTGTTGGTGCCCGGGAACTTGACGATGCGATTGCGTGCACCGCTGACGAGGTCGATGAGGTAGATGTCCGCGTATCCGTGCAGGTAGCTCGTGTAGGCGAGCTTGCGACCATCGGAAGAGAGGGCCGGAGCCACGGAGATCGTGTTGTCGTGCGTGAGCTGCTTGAGATTCGCGCCGTCGTAGTCGGCCAGATAGATCTCTTTTTTCCCGGTGCGCGTCGCCACAAACGCCACCTTGCTTCCGGCCATGCCACGATTACCGGTGAGCGTTTCGATAATATCGTTGGCGTAAGCGCTGGCGCGGGCGGCGGTACTTCCCGAGTAACTGCGGGAGAGGACGACGCTTCCGGAGCGGTCGTTCACGCTGCCTTGCAACTGGCTGCCCGACGCACTGCCGGAGACAATCATGGAAGCGCGGCTGTCAGGAACAATATTGAAGTAGCCCGAAGCGTTGAGGTGCTTTTCCACCAGCTTCGAGATCTGGGCCCCGTCGGGTCCGCTGATCGGAGCCAGGGCGAGGGCGATGGTGTCGCCCTTGGTAATGGTAATCGTGGGGACTTCCTGCGCCTGAAGAGGCAGGGAGAAGGGGGTGCCGGCGGCGAGCAGCGCAAAAGAGAAGGAGAAGAGAAGTTTCCGCATCGGGGGCCGATATTATCAGAGCCTCCGTCGTTTTTCAACCGGAACCGGGGGTCTTTTCCTACGCTCCGGCCGCGAGTAGCAGCCCGCGCGCTTTGTGCAGCGTCTCCTCCCACTCGGCAGCAGGCGAGGAATCGGCCACAATCCCCGCGCCGACATGGAAATGCGCCCGCCCTCCCTCCACCACAGCGGTCCGGATGGCGATGTTGAACTGCGTCTGCCCATCGAAGCCAAAGTAGCCGATGGCCCCGGTGTACAGACCGCGCGGCGTCCGCTCCAGCTCGGCGATGATCTCCCGCGCCCGCTTCTTCGGTGCACCGGTGATCGAGCCTCCGGGGAAGCACGCCCGCAGCGCCGCCACAGGCGTTACCTCCCCGCGCAGCCGCCCCTGTACCGTGGAGACGAGATGGAACACATGCCGGTAGCGCTCCAGCTTGAGCAGTTCGCTCACCCGCACCGACCCATACTCGCAGACCTGCCCGAGATCGTTGCGCTCCAGATCGGTGATCATCACCAACTCGGCGCTCTCCTTGAGCGAGGCCGTCAGCTCGCGCTCCTGCGCGATATCCTCCTGCTCCGTGGAACCGCGCGGGCGGGTTCCCTTGATCGGGCGTGTCGTCGCCTCCCGTCCATCGATCTTGAGAAACAGCTCCGGCGAAGAAGAGAGCACGCTGCGCCCCTCCAGCGACAGGTAGGCCGCATACGGAGCCGGGGAAATGGCGCGAAGCCGTTCGTAAAAATCGTAGGGGCACCACTCCGGTTCCCACGCGGCGAAGAACGGATGCGTGATATTCACCTGATAGATATCCCCTGCGGCAATGGACGACTGAGCACGGAGCACCGCCTCCATATACGCGTCGCGATCCAGCTGTGGGCAGAATGCCGGGCGAGGAGGCGGGAGCAGCCCGCCGGGAGACGTTGCCGCCGCTTCCAGCAGAGGAGCCACCGCCTGCAAATCACCGAGGCAAACCCACCGCCCTTCTTCCGGGGAGGCAACATCGTCAGCATGCCGGTACGCCAGCAGCCCCTCATACAGCCCAAAACAGATCGCGCCTTCGTACTCCACCCATCCCGCGGCAAATCCTCCTCCCGGGATGCCGTCGCTCCCCTTGCTCTCCGTGGGGGAAGCGCCTCGCCGGAGCGCCAGCGCCGCCTCCAGCGCCGCCCACGCCGTATCGCCCACGCCGCGAATCACCTCCGACGGGCAGGCTGCCACCATCGACCACCGTCCGGCGGCCCCGTCGGCATCCGCACTATCGAAGAAGACCAGCCCTGGAAGCGCGCGACAACGGGCCGCCAGTTCCGAAGGGGAGAGGCTGCCGGGAAGGGCGGAGAGATCAGGCAGAGGCATTGCGCTTCCCATGGTGACGAGAGTTCTTTTCAAATCAACCGATTTCTGATTTCCTGCCCTACTCTTGCGTTATTTCCGCTACCAGTCATGAAAACCCACGCCTTTTTCGCCGCCTCTCTCCTCATCGGAGTCGCCCTCCTGCCCCTTCCGGCCGGAGCCGAGCCCGCTGATCAGGCGGCCACCGCGCCGGAAGCGCCCGAAGAGACCATCGTAGTGGAAGAAGCGCCCGCTGAAAGCAGCAGCGGCAGCAGCGATGACGAACCGGCTCAGACCATCGACGTCTCAAGCTTTCAGGAGACCGCGCTGCCCGACAGCCCCGAGCCACATTTCTCCGATGCCGGCCTCCTTCAGGGCGATCTGCCTGAAGAACCCGCCGAGCCCGCCGGTCCGCTCAAAAAAGGCACCGCCGAGCAGCTCCGTCAGGTTATCCGCATCCGCCAGCTCCGCACCATCGCCCAGCGCGATCCCGTCATCCGCAACGAGCGTCTGCGCGCCGAAGCCGCCCGGACGCCCGAAGGCCGCCGGACCCTGCTGCGGAATTACTACGTTCTGGTCTACAACCGGATGGTCCATCTTGAGCCGTCGCTGAAAGCCGAGCTGGAGGCTGACCTCATCGTAAAGCTCAACCGGCTGGAGCAGAAGAACATCCGCCCCTCCCAACTGGTCGAGCCCTACCAGCCGCTCCCCGGCAGCCGCGTTCAGGAGCGGACCGTCATCGTGACCACAACGGAGACCGTGGTGAAGGAGCAGGAGTAAGAGGCCGCCTCCCGACATGCCAGCCAAAGGTTACATCCTCGACATGGACGGGGTGATCTACCGGGAAGATCATCTCATCGAAGGCGCGATCGATCTGATCGGCCTCTTTCGCCAGAAACAGATCCCGTTCCTCTTTTTGACGAACAACTCCGCGCCCACGCCGGAGGATCTCGTCGTCAAGCTTCGGCACCTCGGTGTCGACGACCTCACGCCCGATCATTTCTACACCTCCGCGCAGAATACGGCGGACTTCCTCTCCTCCGTGCACCCGCAGGCCACCGCTTTTGCCATCGGCGAGGGCGGCCTCCTCTCCGCGTTGCGCGACGCAAACATCGCGAACGACAGTATCCGGCCCGACTACGTCATCATCGGCGAGGGAACCCCGACCACCGACAAGCTCAACAAAGCGCACATGCTCATCGAGCGCGGCGCACGGCTCGTGGCCACCAACCCGGACAACTGGTGCCCCGTCTCCCCTACCGACACCCGCCCCGGCGCGGGAGCCACCGTCGCCTACCTTGAAGCCAGCACCGGGCAGCGCGCTTACTTTCTCGGCAAGCCCAATCCATACATGTTTGCCCGCGCCGCGCGGCGTCTGGGCGACGGCGGCCTGAAGCTCGCGGAAGTCGTCATGGTGGGCGACACCATGGAGACCGATATCCGGGGCGCCGTGGAGATCGGAATGTCAGCGTACCTCGTATTGACCGGGTCCACCGGCGTCGTCGACCTGCCGAATTACGTCTACCAGCCGACACGGGTACTGGAGAGCGTCGCCGATCTGGCCGAAGAGATCCGCACCGGCGTCCTTCCGGGACGGGCGGAAGGTTCCGCGCTCAGGGATCGTCCCATAGCGCGACCCAAGGGGCAGAAGCATCAGGACGACCCCCGTGCCGGACGCCCCCGGCCCGCCATGACGCGCTAACCCACTGCGTGGGGCTTTTCGCGCTGCCGCGCGAGTCGCTTTGCGACTTCCTGATGGGCGATTTCAGGCCGGGAATCGAGTGGTTTTGAAGGATGCGTCGGGCCGGACGATCCTGTCCCGCATGGTCAGGTCATTGGCCGGAATTGAAAGTCCTGCTCGTCAATCGGCTCATCGACCCGAATCTCCCTTCGGATCTCGTCCGAGGCAACGCCGTCAGAATCCGGTTCATTCACCCGGCGGATCAGCAGGTCGTCACAGCTGATATCGACTTTGTATAGGTCACCGTAGGGATGGTGAGCACTGATGCGATAGCACGCCGTTCCATCGCACTCCGTCTCCTCCAGCTTAAGCCTTTCCAGGTGCGGCAGTATAAAGCCGCCAACGTCGGCCATAAGAAGAGCAGGGATCGTATGCGCTCCCCCCCGGGAGACTCCGGTCGCTCCTGCAATCGCCATCGGGAGACTTTCCTCCCGCTCTACTCCTCCTTCGGCGTTTCCTTCCCATAGAAAAGCTCGCCGATTTTGATCCGGGGCCGGTTGTTTTGCGCTCTCCAGCGGTTCGTATCGCGCAGCGAGTAGACGCAGCCGCAGTACTCCTGCTGGTAGAACTCCTCTTCTTTGGAAATCTCCAGCATCCGGCTCGCGCCGCCTTTCTTGCGCCAGTTGAATTCCCAGTAGGTCATCCCCGGGTAGCGGCCTGCCGCGCGCACCCCGCTAGCGTTAATCTGCGCGAGATTTTTCCAGCGCGAAATGCCGAGGCAGCTCGTGATCACCGGGAAGTCGTGTTCATGGGCATAAAGCGCCGTCCGCTCAAAGCGCATGTCAAAGCAGGCGGTACACCGCGCCCCCCGCTCCGGCTCCCACTCCAGCCCTTTGATCCGCGTGAACCAGTTCTCCAGATCGTAATCGGCGTCGATGAACGGGATGCTGTGCTTTTCAGCGAAGCGGATATTCTCCTGCTTGCGCAGTTCGTACTCCTCGCGCGGATGAATGTTCGGGTTGTAAAAGTAGATCGCAAAGTCGATCCCCGAAGCCGCCATCGCCTCCATCACTTCACCGGAGCAGGGCGCACAGCAGGAGTGCAGGAGGACGCGGGCATCCTTCTGCGGCGGCGTGAGTTTCTCGCGGTCGGTAAAGTGAAGTTCCATAACGTAAGCGGTTATTCGCGGATCTGACCCGTGCCGCGGATCTGGTATTTGTAGGTCGTCAGTTCCTCCAGCGCCATCGGTCCGCGCGCGTGCAGCTTGTCAGTGCTGATCCCGATCTCCGCGCCGAAGCCAAATTCGCCGCCGTCGGTGAAGCGCGTGCTGGCGTTCCAGTAAACCGTGGCGCTGTCCACTTCGTTGAGAAACTGCGTGGCGGCCGCTTCGTCGCGGGTCACGATGCAGTCGCTATGATGCGAACCGTAGCGCTCGATATGCTCAATGGCCTCATCGAGATTGTCGACGACCTTCGCGGCGAGAATGAGATCGAGGTACTCCGTGCTCCAGTCCTCTTCCGTCGCCGGTTTCGCCTCCGGGAGCAGCTCGCGGACACGTTCGTCGCCCCGCACCTCCACGCTCTTCTCCCGTAGCGCCTTCCCGGCGGACGCCAGAAAGTCCGCCGCCACGCCGCGATGAATCAGCACGGTCTCCACCGCGTTGCAGACACCGGGGCGCTGCGTCTTGCCGTTGATCAAAATGCGTTCCGCCATGCCGAGATCCGCCGCCTCATCGACGTAGACCATGCAGACGCCGTGGTAATGCTTGATCACCGGCATCCGCGCCGCGCTCACCACGGCCTCGATCAGCGCGTGTCCTCCGCGCGGGACGATCATATCGATATACTGATCCATCTCCGCCATGATCTTCACCGCTTCGCGGTCGGTCGTGGAGACCAGCAGGATCGCGTCGGCGGGCAGTCCGGCTTTTGCCAAACCGCGGCTCAGCGCATCGGCAATGGCGCGGTTGGACTCAATCGACTCGCGGCCTCCGCGCAGGATCGTGGCGTTGCCGGTTTTTGTGCAGAGCACAGCGGCATCGCTCGTCACGTTCGGGCGCGACTCATAGATAATCCCGACCACTCCCATGGGGACGCGAACCTTGGAAATCTCAATCCCGTTCGGCTGGGTCCACTGGCGGATCGTCTCGCCCACGGGGTCGGGCAGCGCGGCCACCTGTCGGATACCGTCGGCCATCCCGCGAATGCGCTCCGGCGTCAGCGTGAGCCGGTCCACCATCGCTTTGGAAAGCCCCGCGGCGTTGGCCAGGTCGCGCTGATTGGCCTCCAGCAGCACGGCTTCGGACGCTTCCAGTTCGTCGGCCATGGCAAGCAGCCCCTCGTTCTTCTGCTCCGTGGAGAAACGCGCCAGCTCGCGCGCGGCGGCACGGGCGCGCCGGCCCAAATCATGAATCTGTGCTTTGAGGTCCATAAAAAATCGTATCAGACGCTGATGGGGTAAAAGCGCGTCCCGGTCCGTCCGTCGCCCGCCACGGCAGCGGGGATGACCCCCGGTGTCCGGCCATTGGCAATTACTGTGGGAATCCCTGCTTCCAGCGCGTTCTTGACGGCTTGCAGCTTGGAGATCATCCCGCCCACGGAGAGCCGTCCTTTGGTCGGCTGGGCGTACTCCAGCACCGAGTCGATGTCGCGGACTTCCCGCAGCACTTCATCCCCCTTGAGCAGCCCCTCGGCCTGCGTGAGAAGGATGAGCTGATCGGCTTTCACCAGCATCGCCACCTCGGCGGAAAGCCGGTCGTTATCGCCAAAGCGCAGCTCTTCCACCGCAACCGAGTCGTTCTCGTTGATGATCGGTACGACCCCGCGCGCCAGCAGCCAGTTCAGCGTATGGCGTACATTGGCGCGCCGCATCCGGCTGTCGAGGTCGTCATGAGTCAGCAGCAGTTGCGCCACCTTGAGGCCATGCTTTTCAAAGGCCGCTTCGTAGAACTCCATCAGCTTCGACTGACCCACTGCCGCGCAAGCCTGTACTCCCGCGAGATCCAAAGGCCGCTCCGCCAGCCCGAGCGTCATCAACCCCGCGCCCACCGCGCCGCTGGAGACCAGCAGACATTCCCGCCCCTGAGCCACCACCTCGGCCACTTCGGCGGAAAGGCGGTCAATCTGCCCCCGGTCGAGCGAACTGCACTCCGGCTGGGTTAAAATACCGGTGCCGAACTTCAGCACCACGCGCTTGGGTGAATGAGCCATGGATAAATAAAAAAGGAAGCCCTCACCAATACCTCACCCTCACCCCCCTTTAAAGCCCAGACTTCCAGCGTGCCGCTGGACTTTCATCGCGCTACCGCGCGGGGTCACTGCGTGACCTCTTCGGAGCGTTGCCGGAGTGGTAATCACCGCATCGCAGAAATTTCCTCCCGAATTCCCTCCCCGTACCGCCCCGCTAACCAAACTCCCAGCCACCAACCGCTGGCCTCCGGCCAGCCAGAACCCCACGCAGTGGGTTAGTCGAGGGGTTCTTCGTTGGAGGACTCTTCGGGGTCGGGCTGCCTGGCCTCTTCCTCTTCGTCCTGCTTCTTTTCTTTTTCTTTATCGGCGTCTTTGGACTTCTTCTTTTTCTTTCGGTCCTTGAAGACCTCTTTGAAAATCTGGCCCGCGATTGGAGCGGCCACGCGGCCGCCGTAGGCCTGCTCGTTCGGATTGCCCTCGTAGAGCACCGCGAACGCGTACTCCGGCTCCTCGGCCGGGACAAAACCGGCGTACCATGCCGCGTACTTTTTGTTTGAGACCGGGCCCCACTGCGCCGTGCCCGTCTTGCCCGCCATCTCCACATTGGGAACCGCCGCGCGACGGCCCGTACCCCGGCCGCCGTTCGTCGCGTTCACCATCCCCTTGCGGATCGCAGCCATCGTCTTGTCGCTGATCGGCAGTTCATCCACAATGCGGACGTCGTACCCCGCGATAATCCGGTCGTCGATCGTCTGCACCTGCTGCACCAGCCGCGTCTGATAGAAAACGCCCTGATTGGCGAGAATCCCCATCGCCTGCGCGATCTGGAGCGGCGAAGTCAGAATATCGCCCTGACCAATCGAGAAATTCGCCAGATCCCCATCGAGAAGGCGACGCTTGTGCACCTTCATCATGTACTCATCGTCCGGGATATTCCCCGGAGCCTCCGCCCGGAGAGGAATCCGCGTCTTCCTGCCAAAGCCCAGCCGCGTCGTCCACTCCACCAGCGCCGCGCCACGTGCGCGGATACCCATCTGATAAAACCAGACGTTATTCGACTCCTCCAGCGCACGGGATACATCAATCATCCCGGAGCTGAGCTTGCCCGAGTTTCGCATCACAATATTGCCGATCGAAAACGTATTCGGCCCCGCGAACTGCTGGTCCACCGGGATGCGTCCGCTCTCAATCGCCGCCAGCGCCGTAAACGGCTTGAAAGACGACCCCGGGGGATACGCCGAGCGGAAAGCGCGGGGGATCATCGGCATCGCCGGATCTTCATCCAGCTTCTTGTAATCCTCGCTGGCAATCGCCGGGATAAAGAAGTTCGGATCGAAAGAAGGATACGACGCCAGAGCCAGAATACTGCCGTCGCGGGGATCGATAATCACCACTGCGCCTCGTCGCGCCCCGTCCGCAAGCGCTTTCTCCGCCAGCTTCTGAAGGCGGAGATCAAGCGTCGTGATCACGTTATACCCCGGCTGCGGTGGCGTGGAGACGCGCTCCGACACCTTCTCGCCCTTCTCATTATAGATGATCGTCAGCTCGCCGGGTTTCCCCGTCAGCTGCGCGTTAAACGTCAACTCCAGCCCCTCGCGGCCTTCCGCCTCCGGCCAGAGAAGGTCATAATTTTGCAGCGGCGTCTCCAGCGGAGGATTCGCCCGTCCGGCATAGCCGATAATGTGCGCCGCCACCGGCCCGTTCGGATAATGCCGCAGGTAGATCGGGCTGAGCGCCAGCCCCTTTCCGCCTTCGGCGCGGATCTTCTCCTGCTCCTTGGCGGAGAGATCGTAGGCGATATCGTAGGGGAGAATGCCGCGGTTCTGGTAATGACGGATAATCGATTCATCCTTCACCGCGATCTTGCGGCCCGTCAGCCGCTCGGCCAGCGCGATCTGCTCCCGCGCATAGCGGACCGCGGCCGCATCGGAAAGCTCCTGAGGGTAGGGGAAAGCGACGCCGAGATTGTACGAGACACGGACCTGTGCGAGGACTTCTCCATTCCGGTCCGTAATCTGCCCGCGCGGCGCGGGTATCCCGAGGACGTAGGTACGCGCCAGACGCCGGGTGTCCCATGTCGGTTGAAACGTCTCCGCCGCCGTCTGCGCGGAGGAGGGGGTGGGGGTCCAGAGCGCCGCCAGCCCCGGGAGGAGGCTGAGCAGGGCGAGGAGTCGGGTCCGGCTTGGCATAGAAATCCTCTATCGCGATTTTCCCGATGGTTCAAGCGGGGCTTTTGCGGGAGTCTGCATCCCGCAAAAGCGTTCTTCCGGAGAAAATCGCGGAGTGAGGGGAGGGCCGCTTCTTACTTGGCGGCGTTTGCCTCCAGCTTCTCCTTCACCTTCGCTTCAATCTCGGCGTAAAGCTCCGGATCGCCCTTGAGAACGTCCTTGGCGGCGTCGCGGCCCTGTGCGAGCTGGCTGCCGTTGTAGCTCATCCACGAGCCGCGCTTCTCCACGATGCCCTGCTCCAGCGCGAGGTCGAGCAGCGAGCCCGTGGAGGAGATGCCTTCGTTGTACATGATGTCGAACTCCGCTTCCGTGAAAGGCGGGGCCACTTTGTTCTTCACGATCTTGAGCTTCGTCCGGTTGCCCGTGATCGTCCCGTCGCTCTGCTTGATCGCGCCGATGCGGCGGATGTCGCAGCGGACGGAGGAGTAAAACTTCAGCGCCTTGCCGCCCGGAGTCGTCTCCGGATTGCCGAACATCACACCGATTTTTTCGCGGATCTGGTTCGTGAAGATCGCCGTCGTCCGGGCTTTGGAAATCAGCGCCGTGAGCTTTCGCAGCGCGGCGCTCATCAGGCGGGCCTGCGCGCCGACCGTCGTATCGCCGATCTCGCCGTCGAGCTCCGCCTTGGTCACCAGCGCGGCCACGGAGTCGAGCACCACCACGTCGAGCGCATTCGAGCGGACGAGCGTTTCGCAGATCCGCAGCGCTTCCTCACCCGAGCTGGGCTGGGAGACGAGCAGGTCGTCCACGTTCACCCCGAGCTTGCGGGCGTAGACCGGATCGAGCGCGTGCTCCACGTCAATGAAGGCCGCCAGACCGCCCAGCCGCTGCGCTTGCGCGATCACCGTGAGCGTCAGAGTCGTCTTACCTGACGATTCCGGCCCGTAAATTTCGACGACTCGGCCCCGGGGGAATCCGCCGACGCCGAGAGCGCGGTCGATCAGGATGTTCCCCGAGGGAATCACCTCCACCTCCATGGAGGTTTTGTCGCCCAGGCGCATGATGGCGCCGTTACCGTAGTCCTTTTCGATCTGGGAAATGGCGAGATCGAGATTTTTGGTACGTGTGGCGAGCGATTTATCGTCGGCGGGAGCTTCGGTTTTGGCCATAGGAAATCGGTGAAAATCGGTGGTCGTAAAAAGTTTCAGCGCAAGACAGTAGCAGAGTCGCCACACTTGGCGAGTAAATAAACATCCCTGAGGAGGACAGAAGCGACCGCCCCCTTTGTCACCTGATCTGCCTCATTCGTCACTCCGGTTTTGCCCCCGTCGCGCCGGTCTTTCATGCTGGGCACATGCCTACAGACGCATCCTCCTCGCCTCCCTCCAACTCCCTCACCCGGCGTTCCTTCCTGAAAACCGCCGCCGCCGCCGGAGCCGCGCTGGCCGCCGCGCCCGCGTTCGCGCCGCTCCTCGCGCAAGCCCGCTCCGGCGGGACCAAGCGCAACCTCATCTTCTTCCTGAACGATCAGGAGCGCGCCACGCAGTGGTTCCCCGCCGGATGGGAAGAGAGCCTGCCGGGCCTCAATCGTCTCAAGCGCACGGGGATCAGCTTCTCCAACGCCTGCTGCAACACCGCGATGTGCACCCCCTCGCGCTCCACCATCTTCACGGGTACCTACCCGACGCAGAACGGCAGTACCGACACGCTCACCGAAGGCTTCCCGCAGTCGCCCACCGAGCGCCAGCTCAACCCGAACCTGCCCAACCTCGCCACCATCCTCAAAGCCGAAGGGTACGATGTCGTCTACCTCGGCAAGTGGCACCTCACCAACGCCGTGCACCACGCCGACGGGTCGATCCAGTACGATGACATCTCCCGCTACGGCTTTGACGGCTGGATTCCGCCGGACGCCGGGCAGGACGTAGCCGAAGAGAATTTCGGCGGCGGCGACGCCGACCACGACGGGCGCTACATGGGCTACGCGCTCGATTTCCTACAGGACCGGATCGACAACCCGAGCAGCAAGCCGTTCTGTCTGGTTATCTCGCTCGTCAACCCCCACGACGTGCTCACCTACCCCGGCCAGATCGAGCAGGGACCGTGGGAATCCGGCGGCTACACCGAGGAGAATCTGGAGCCCGATCCCTTTGTCGGCCAGATCCCGCTGCCGCCCACCGTGCACGAAGATCTCGCGCTCAATCACAAGCCGACCACGCAGGTCAATCTCCAGCCCTTCCTCGCGGCGCTGGGACCGTTCATCACCGATCAGCGTCGGGAGAAATACCTCAATTTCTACGCCGACCTGATCCGGCGGAACGACGAGTTTGTCTGCCAGGTGCTCGACCTGCTGGAAGGTTCCCCGGCGGGAATGGAGCTCAGGCGCAACAGCTGGATCATCCGCACGTCGGACCACGGCGAGATGGGCTTGAGCCACGGCAGTCTGCGGCAGAAGTCGTTTCTCTGCTACGAAGAGGCGCTGAAGGTGCCGCTCGTCTGGTCCAACCCCGTCGATTTTCCGGATGGCACCGGCGTGGAATGCCCGCATCTCGTCTCCCATATCGATTTCCTCCCCACCGTCTGCGCGGCAGTCGCCGGAGTGTCGGACTGGAAGCGGCGCTACACGCTCTCGGGCATGGATTACTCGGCGCTGCTGGGCAATCCCCGGTCGTCCCGCGGCGTGCAGGACTATATCTACTTCACCTTTGACGACGTCTGCTCGGGGGCGTCCTCGGATAACCCCCTCTTTGTCAACGGCGCGTTCCCCGTTCCGAACCGGCTGGAGGCGATCCGCACGGCGAAATTCAAGTATGTCCGCTACTACGATGCCGACGGCGTGGAGCCCGATCAGGAGGAATTCTACGATCTGCGCACCGCCGCCGAAGGCGGGACGGATTGCGACGCCGCCACGGGGCTGCCGGTCGAGATGATCAACTACTCCGACTGGGCGCAGGCCCGACGGGTGCACCCGCTGACGATCCCCGCCGCGATCACCCGTGAGAAGACCGCTCTCCTGCGACTGCTCACGCAGGCCCGCCGCCGGCTGGTGCCGCTCGATCCGGGTCCGTTCACCGTGCCGACCGTTACGCAGACGCCGGTCACCGTGGAGGGCGTTCCGATGCTGGAGCTTTTCTGGTACTCCCTCGCTACGATGGCCTACCAGATTCAGGAGTCCACGGATGGCGGTATCACCTGGCAGGACGCCGCTTACGATGAGATCGCCGGAAATAACGGGCCGATCCTCTTCGTCATCAACGATCCCGCGCCGAATACGCTCTACCGGCTGGACGCCTATCCGGCGGTCTGATCGTAAAATGTGCAGCCCGGCGGCACCTTCCAAAATGGGCACGGAGGGGCCGCCGGGTTTGCTGTTTTTAGAGCGGTTAAAGTAATTCTATAACCGCTCTATTTCCGCCGTTTTATCGGAGGCCGCTGCACGGCGCTCCTGAAAGAACGAGCGGATGAGATGATGACACTCATCATAGCGAACCCCCTGCGTGATTTCGCAGCGGTGGTTCAGCGACGGATTTTGGAGAATATTGAGCAGTCCGCCCGCGCCGCCGCCCTTGGAGTCGCCCAGGCCGAAGATCACGCGCTTGAGGCGGACATGCACGATCGCCCCCGCGCACATCGGGCACGGCTCCTTGGTAACGTAAAGCTCGCAGTCCGTCAGCCGCCAGTCGCCCAGCACGCTCTCCGCTTGCGTGATCGCCAGCATCTCCGCATGCGCCGTGGCGTCCTTGAGCGTCTCCACCTGATTAAAAGCCCGGGCGATGATCCGGCCCTGATGCACGACGACCGCGCCCACCGGCACCTCCTCCGCCATGTAGGCCCGCTGCGCCTGCCTGAGCGCTTCTCCCATGAAGTAGGAGTCGCTGTGCAGGTCGATAATCGGCGGTTCGGAGGCAGGATCGGCGGCGGACATGGCGGCATTCATCGCACGAAGAAGAGAAAAATTCACCGGAAAAGAAGAATAATGTTTGCCACCGCTCGAATTTCAGGTAGGTAAGTCGGCTCTTTTCCAATTTTCAGTCAGATTTCCAAGAGGCCACGACCATGAACATCATCCAGACCATCGAAAAAGAACAGCTCAAGAAGGACGTCACCTCGTTCAAGGTGGGCGACAGCGTGCGGGTGCACACCCGCGTGGTCGAAGGCGACAAAGAGCGTATCCAGATTTTCACCGGCATTGTGATCGGCCGCAAGGGCATCGACATCAACGCCTCCTTCACGGTCCGCCGTATCTCCTACGGTGAGGGCGTCGAGCGCGTATTCCCGCTGCACTCCCCGCGTATCGCGAAGATCGAGGTCGAGAAGGCAGGCATCGCCCGCCGTGCGAAGCTCAACTACCTCCGCCAGCGCAAGGGCAAGCAGGCCATGGCCGTCCGCGAGAAGGCACGGTAAAATGATTTTGAAGTGATGAGCTGCTCCCTGCGGCATGAGCGCAAGCTGTACAAGCAGGGAGTAGAGATCATCGCCGGGATTGACGAAGCAGGCCGCGGCCCGCTGGCAGGTCCAGTGGTCGCGGCCGCTGTCATTCTCCCGAGAAGGTTTGGGCACGACGTGCTCACCGATTCCAAGAAGCTGACGCCCGCCGTTCGCGACCAGCTTTATGAGGAGCTGACCTGCTCCGGGGCGGTCCGCTGGGCGGTCGCCATTCTCGACGCGCCGGAGATCGACCGGCTCAATATTTTGCGCGCCACGCATGAAGCCATGCGCCAGGCCGTAGCGGGGCTGCCGCTGGAGCCGCAGCATGTGCTCATCGACGGGCTGCCCGTGCGTCCGTTCCCGCTGCCGCAGACCGCGATTGTGCAGGGCGACGGACAGAGCTTTTCCATCGCGGCGGCGAGTATTATCGCAAAGGTCACGCGTGATCGGATCATGCTGGAAATGGACGCGCTTTACCCGCAGTATGGCTTTGCCCGACATAAAGGCTACGGTACCCCCGAGCATCGGGCCGCCATTGAAGCCCATGGGCCTACTCCGATCCATCGCCGCAGTTTTATGCCGATTCGCGCCCAACAGCTCGATCTCCTCTAGCGATCCCCGGCATACGCTGGGCCGGAAGGGGGAGGACGCCGCGGCGCGACTGCTCCGACGAGAGAAAATCAAGGTGCTCTACCGGAATTTCCGCGCTCCCGGCGGCGGAGAGGTTGATATCGTAGGACGGGAAGGGGAGGTGCTGGTGTTTGTAGAGGTAAAGACGCGAAGCTCCTCGGAGCACGGTGCACCGGTGGAAGCGGTAACCAAAGAGAAGCAGCGCCTCATCCTGCGCGGAGCGCTGGCATGGCTGCGCCTGCTGGGGCATCCACCGATCCCCGTGCGCTTTGATGTCGTGGAGGTCTACCACCGCGCCGGACAGTTTGAACCTCACCTGATCCGAAACGCTTTCACTCCCCCCGAATATCTCCGCGTGGAGTAGAAACTCCCTTATCGACATGCCGGGAGCGCTCGGGCATCTCTTTTGAGATGAGCACCCCTCCAAAACTGACCGCTTCCGCTCCGGTTCTTCTGGTGAAAGATGTCGTGCAGGCGGCAAATTATTACCGCGACGCCCTCGGCTTTTCCTATGACCGCTTTTGGGGAGAGCCGCCTTCGTTTGTGATCCTCAAGCGGGATGGGATGTACGTCATGCTGCGACAGGCCGATGATCCCGCTCATGTCGTCCCGAACTGGACGGTCGCGACCCACCTCTGGGATATCTACTTCTGGACCTCCGACGTGGATGCACTCTATCAGGAGTTGAAGGAGCGCGGGGCGAAGATCGACTACGAGCTTTGTCTTCAGCCCTACAACTGCCGCGAGTTCGGCGTGCAGGATCCCGATGGTCACGACATCGCCTTCGGGATGCCGGTCTGACACCCGGCCCTGAAAGCGACTTCGTAGAGCCGGCTGCACGCATCGTCCCCCGGCTGGAGGACCCGCAGCGACCGGAGCCGCTGGACCAGCTCGTGAAGCAGCGCGTCGTCGTCGAGGTCGGTATGGGTATGCCCATAGGGGGAGGGCTGGCCGGTGCGCAGCAGCGAGCCTTCAAAGACGATCTCCAGCTCTTCCGGTACCCGCAGTCCAAGCCCTTGGGCGACGCTCTCCACCTGCCGCGCCGAGTCCTCTTCGGAGGTGATGACGGCGGTGGGTGCCTGACGCCCCGAGAGCATCTCCCGCACGCGGTCGAGCGTGACCGGTTCATCGCCGTTGCAAAAGCGGAGGGTCAGCCCGGCGGCGGGGAGCTGGTGATGGGCGAAGCGTTGCGCGATGGCATCCACGAGCAGGTCGACTCCCGCCAGTCCCGACGCCGGGGCGACGACACCGATACGCTGATGCCCGCGCGCGACGAGGTGATCCACCAGCAGCCAACCCGCGCCGACGGAGTCTTTGTCCATGGCGTCGAGCAGCAGCCGATCCGGGAAAGGCGAGCCGAGAACCAGTGCCTTCACGCCGCTCTCCCGCAGGTGTTGCTGCACGCTCCAGTGACACCCCACGGCGACGACCGCCGCCACCTGCCCGGCATGGAACGGGCGCACGAGAGTCTCGGTGACGTAATGCAGCGGAGCGTCCGCCGGAAAGACGTTGAACTGGACGCCGAGATTCCCCAGCGCTGCGGCGGCGCGCTGAAGCATCCCGATCAGCGGCATCGCCGTGCACGGGGCAAAGCCGCGAGCCAGAGCGACCAGCAGGGTCTGAACCGGTGGGGGACCGCTGGGGATCTCGCCGATGAACATTCCGCTCCCCTGCCGTGCGACGAGCAGGCCCTCGGCGGCGAGCTGCGCCATGGCCCGGTGCGCCGTGGCCCGGCTACAGCCGAGGAGTTCGCTGGCGGCGCGGCTGGTGAGGTACGGCTCTCCCGGTGACAATCCGCGTGAGGCAATATCGTGTCGCAGCCGCTCCACCCATTTGCGGAGAGAAGAGGGAAGGGAAGCAGGGTCCGGCGGCATGGAGAGGGATAAAAGCATATGAGACAGTTTGAGACAAACTATTTTAGATTGTCTCAAAATCGCATTGACCCTTTCCCTTCAGCTTCGCTATTCTGAAGGGCACTCCGCCATGGACTCCCCCCTTCCTTACCGCGATACGAAGCCGCAGGGTGCTGCCGATTTCTATTTCGCCATCAACGCCACATTTGACTTCGTCCGCCGGCAATACGGCGCGGAAGGGCTGGTCCGCTACTGGGAAGACCTCGGGCGCAACTACATGCTGCCGGTCTGGCAGCGCTGGCGGCGGCTGGGCGCGGAAGGGATCGCGACCTACTGGCGCGCTTTCTTTGATGCCGAGCCGGGGAGCGAGGTGGAGGTCATTCAGGAGGAGGCGCAAGTCCGGCTGGAGGTGCGCCGCTGCCCGGCGATTGCCCATCTGCGGAAGCACGGGCGGACCATCGGCGCGGATTTCTGCCGTCACTGCTATCATATTTCTCACGCCGCCGCGCAGCAGGCCGGGTACGCCATGCGGCTCAAAGGAGGGAACGGGAGCTGCACGCAAACGTTTTTCCCGGCCACTGGTGCGGAGGCTCCGCAGGACCTCAACGCGATTACCCCATGCTAGCATCTTGTAACGCATGAGTCTCCGCGCAACTTCATTTGTTACAAAATGCTAGGCTGTTACGACTTCTGCGGTCACTACGAGTGGACCTTCGAGTGGCTCCGTCAGCAGGGCGGCGAGCCGATGGTGCGGCGCTACTGGGAGGAGTGCATCTACCGCGTCAGCCAGCATCATGCCACGGAGCTGATCCATACCCTCGGTTTTGACGGGATGGCGAAGTATTGGGATCACACACTGGCGGAAGAGGGCGCCGCCTTTATCGCCACGCGGGGGCCACGCGTCTTCCGCATCGACATGACCGGCTGCCCGTCGAAGGGGTTTCTCATCGAAAACGGGCTGGAGCAGTACCACGACTACTGCGACCACTGCATCGGGTGGATCGGGCCGCTGATGAAGGAGGGTGGATTTGTCATTGACCATGAGCACAACCACCGCGGGCAGTGCTGGTGGGAGTTTCGCGAAGCGGGAAGCGCCGAGCCGCCTTCGGAGCCGGGCGCGGCCACGCCGGACGATGTCCGCCTCTCGGACGACTGGCCGAAGGGGCCGATTCAGCGTTTCGAGCGAGAAAGTTAGCGTATTAAGATTCTCCCCGCCGGAAAAAGCTGTTATGGTCCGTGGCTTTCCTTTGCCCCGGTAGACTATGACGCTTTTTTCCCTCGCAGACCTTCGCGATGCCGCCCGAAGTGGCCCCACTGAGGGTCGGGTCCACCTTCAATTTCTCTCGATCCGGGAAAAAGAGACGCAGACCGGCAAGCCGTTCTACGAAGTGGTTGCTGCCGATAGCGGGGGAAAAATCACGCTGCGGGTCTGGAACAATTCGCCGCATTTTGCGGATGCGGCCACGTGGTGCGAGGGCGATTTCTATGAGGTCTCCGGCGAGTTCCAGCTTCACCCCTCCTTCGGGCTGGACGCCACTCAGTGGGACCTTCGGCCGCTGAATGCTGAGGAGATTGAGGCCGTGCTGGCCGGGACTCCAGCGCTCCGCGAGAAGCAGGAGCGCGACTACGCGGCGATCGAGTCGCTCGTCGGCTCCATGCGCGACCCGCGCATCCGGGCGATCTGCGGGCTGTTCCTCTCCGGTTTTCACGACCGTTTCCGTCGCGCCGCCGCCGCGCGCACCTATCATCACGCCCGCCGGGGCGGACTGGTGGAGCACACGGCGCAGATGATGCGCCTCGCCGATGCCATCGCGGGAGTCTACTCCACGATGAACCGCGATCTGCTGCTGGCCGGGGCGTTATTCCACGACATCGGCAAGCTCTGGGAGAACTGCCCCGAGCCGCGCGGATTCGATATCCCCTTTGACGAACGCGGCGAGCTGATCGGCCACATCACTCTCGGGATCGAAATGCTCAACGCCCTTTGGCGCAAGCTGATGGCCTCGGAGGAGGCAGAGGGGTGGGGCGAGCTTACGCCATCCAATGACGACGTGCGCTACCACCTCATGCACCTCGTCGCTTCGCACCACGGCGAGCTGGCGTTCGGCTCCCCGGTCGTGCCGAAAACGCCGGAGGCCTATGCCCTGCACTATATCGACAACCTCGATGCGAAGCTGGAGATGCTCTTCGCCGGGTACGAAAAAGGGACACCGCTCGGCCCGAACATCATCGAGCGGGTCCGCCCCCTGCCCGGGAACCTGATCCGCCCTCTCGCTTCCTTTCAACCCTGACCAGCCCGCATGTCTCCCATCCGCGAACTGAAATCCCTCCGCGTCCGCATCGACAAGCTGGTCTACGACCCGCGCCTCGAAGCGCCGCCCGAGCAGCCGCACCCCTTCGCCTACCACATCACCATTGATAACGGCTCCGAGGAAACCGTGACGATCAAAGGGCGCAAGTGGATCGTCACGACCGCATGTGGGACCCGGCAGGTGATCGAAGGCGCGGGCGTCGTCGGCAAATTCCCCCGGCTGCTTCCCGGCCAGCAGTTCTCCTACTGCTCGTACCACACCATCGCCGACGATAGCGTGGCCGAGGGGGCGTTTCTCGGGATTTCCGACGACGGGCAGCCGCTCGTCACGCGCATCCCGCCCTTTGAGATGAAGGTTCCGCAGAACTTGTGACGCACGTTTTTTCATGACCGCATCATCGTCCCGCCCTCCCGTAGCTCTCACCATCGCCGGATCGGACAACAGCGCCGGGGCCGGTATTCAGGCCGACCTGAAGACCTTCGCCGCGCTCGGCGTTTACGGCTTGACGACCGTGACCTGCGTGGTGGCCGAAGTCCCGGGGATTGTCACCGATATCGCGCCGATCCCGCCGAAGAACGTCGCTGAGCAGATCCGGCTTTCCTTCGAAGCGTTCCCCATCGACGCGCTCAAGACCGGGATGCTTTTTTCTCCCCCGATCCTCGAAGCGGTTTGCGATACGCTGGAGGCCGAGTTTGCCGCCGCCGGGGCCGCGCGTCCGGCGCTGGTGGTCGACCCCGTGATGGTCGCCTCCTCCGGCGACCGGCTGCTACAGCCGGAGTGTATCGGGATTTACCAGGAGCGTCTCCTGCCGATGGCGACGCTGGTGACGCCGAACCTTGATGAAGCCGCCGTCCTGCTCGGCCGCAAACCGGCGGACCCGACCGAGATGCTGGAGGCCGGGCATGAGCTCTGCCGCCGTTTCGGTGCGGCGTTTCTGATGAAGGGGGGGCATCTGGAAGGCCCCGCCTGCGATCTGCTGGTGAAGCCCGACGGAACGCACCTCTCTTCGATCACCCCGCGGATCAACGACGTCTCCACGCACGGGACCGGCTGCACCTTTTCCGCCGCGATCACCGCCGGACTGGCAAGGGGCGAGTCGCTGGAGGGGGCGTTCGAAACCGCCAAGGCCTACGTACACCGCGCCATCGCGCAGTATCACCGCTGGACAACCGACCGCGGCGGACGCACCGACGCGCTCAATCACAACGCGCGGTAGCCGCATCGACTCCTGATCCCGCTGCTACTGCCACCGTCGCCGTTTTACTTACCCGTTCCCGACACCACGTCGTTGAGCTTGAAGATCGGCAGGAACATGGCGATGACGATGCCGCCGACAATAAGGCCGAGAAAGACGATCAGGAACGGCTCGATCAGTGAGGTGAGCGCGTTGAGCGTCGCCTCGATCTCTTCGTCCCAGAAGTCGGCCATCTTTTCCAGCATGGCGTCGATCTTGCCGGTCGCTTCACCGGCGGACACCATCCGGAGCATCATCGGCGGGAAGATCGGCTGACGCGTAAGCGCCGAGGCGAGCGAATCGCCTTTCTCCACGTCGGTGGAGACGCTCTTGATGGCGCGTTCGACCATGATATTCCCCGAGGTCTCGCTGACGATCGACATTACTTCGAGGATCGGCACGCCCGAGCGGATGAGCTGGGCAAAGGTCCGCGCAAAGCGGCTCATGCAGATCTTGTGAACCAGCGGGCCGAAAACGGGGAGTTTCATCACGCTCCGCTCCCACAGCTCGCGCCCCTGGGGCGTTCGCACAAAGTAGCGGACTCCAAAGAAAACGACGGCGATGATCAGCAGCAGCCAGTACCACGAGTTCCGGATAAATTCGCTGATATTGAGAAGAAACTGGGTCGGCGCCGGCAGGCTTTCACCAAAGTCCGCGAAAATTTCGCCGAACACCGGGACCACCTTGACGATCAGGAAGGTGGTGACCGCGATAGCGATGCAGATCACGACCGCCGGATAGGTCATGGCCGATTTGATCTTCTTGCGCAGTCGGGCGCTGGCTTCGAGGAAGCCGGCCAGCCGGTCGAGAATGTCCGCCAGCATACCGCCCGTTTCACCGGCGCGCGCCATGGAGATGTAGAGGCGGGAGAAGACGTGCGGGTGCTTGCTGATGGCCTCGTTGAACGTATCGCCCTGTTGCACGCGCGACACCACTTCGCCGATCACGGCGCGCAGCCCCGCCTGACGGCGAGGGTCGGCCTGCTCATAGAGGGCCGTGAGGGCCGAGATCAGCGGCAGACCCGCGTCCACCATCGTTGCCAGCTGCCGGGTGAAGAGGACGAGATCGGTCTCGCTGATGGATTTCGTCCGGCTGGCCGCCGAGCGAACCGCCCGCTGCTGGATCGAAAGCACCATCAGCCCCCGGGCCATCAGCGTATTGATCGCGTTCTCTTCATTCACGGCCTCGGCAACGCCATTGATAATCTTTCCGTCGGCGTCGCGGGCTTGGTAGGCAAAAGTAATCATGAGGGGGTAGGGGCTTAAGGAGTGTTTCTTTACATGGAAAAGGGCCGGACATCAACGCTGCAATATTCATGCCCAGCCCCGGGGATTGCCCCTTTTTCCGGTCGGGGACGAAAAACCTCTTGCCAATAGGATAAAGTCGTTGATACTCCACCTTCCCAAAACCAAAGAATTTTATGGCAACGACGACAGACATTCAGGGCTTCCGGCAGCACGAGAAAGACACGGGCAGCGCCGACGTACAGATCGCCCTTCTCACCACCCGCATCGCGCAGCTCACGGAGCACCTCAAGGGCCACAGCAAGGACCACGCTTCCCGCCGCGGCCTCCTCATGATGGTTGCCAAGCGCCGCCGTCTGCTCGACTACCTCAAGCGCACGAAGGTTGACCGCTATCAGGCGCTTCTGGAGAAGCTCGGCCTCCGCCGCTAATTTCTCCCGCTTTACCCTTTCGCGTTCGGGCCGGACAGTGCTCACACTTTCCGGCCCGACGCTGCTTTCCCGGGGAAACGGCATCGCCGCATACCTTGGAACTGATGGCCAAAGGAGCGTTTTCCGCTCCCGGCCACACCCCTCCCCGCTCAGGGAGAAACTTCCTGTGAGGGGAACCCATCCTAATCCACCCTCTGCGGCAGGGCCGATCAACGTCCCGCTGAAACGCAAAAGAGATGATGAAGTATGAATCAGGAAGTAAAGGGCCTCGGAGCGGATCGCTCCCGGCCTCGTACTTTCCGCTTCATAAGTCATCGTTTCGGTTCCGATTCAGCCCGGTGACCCCTCGGCGCTGCCGCTTTTTGCAATCCGCAAAAAACGACATCATCCTATGATTCATACCATTACAGCCGAGGTGGGCAGCGCGCCCATCACCATCGAAACCGGTAAACTCGCGAAGCTCGCTGACGGAGCCGTCACCGTGCGCAGCGGCGAAACCATCGTCATCGTCACCGCCGTCTCCGCCACCACGCTCAAGGACGGGCAGGACTGGTTCCCGCTGACTGTCGATTACCGCGAGAAGGCCGCCGCCGTCGGCAAATTCCCCGGGGGCTACTTCAAGCGCGAAGGTCGCCCGACCGAGAAAGAGATCCTCACCGCCCGTATGACCGACCGCCCCCTGCGGCCGCTCTTCCCGAAGGGCTACTACTACGACACGCAGATCATCAGCGTGCTCCTGAGCGCCGACGGTGAGAACGATCCCGACATCCTTTCCATCAACGGCGCGTCCGCCGCGCTGATGGTCTCCGACATCCCCTTTGCCGGGCCGGTTGCCGCTGTCCGCATCGGTCGCGTGAACGGCGAGTTCGTACTCAACCCCGCGCATTCCCAGCGCCGCGAGAGCGATCTCGACCTCGTTTATGTCGGGAATGAGAATGACGTCATCATGATTGAGGGCGCCGCTCAGGAACTGCCCGAAGACGAGTTCATCAAGGCCCTGCACTTTGCGCAGGAAGGCATTCAGCCGCTGATCGCCGCTCAGAAGGAACTCGCCGCCCGTGTCAATAAGCCGAAGCGCGAGCTGCCGCTGCTGGTGGTGAAGGAAGAAGTGCAGGAGATCGCTTATGCCGTCGCCGGTGACCGCATTGAGTCCGCCATCTACGCTCCGAGCAAGATTGAGCGCGGCCGCGCGGTGGAAGGCCTCCGCAGCGAAGTGCGCGAAGCTGTCCTCGCGAAATTCCCCGAGTCCACGAACTTTGAGATCAATCAGGCCTTCGACTATCTCCAGAAGAAAGCCTTCCGCGTCAGCACGCTCGACCGTGGGGTTCGCCCCGACGGGCGCGGCTTCCGCGACCTGCGCGTGCTCACCGGCGAAGTCGGCCTCCTGCCGCGTTCGCACGGCTCCGCCCTCTTCTCCCGCGGGGAGACGCAGGCTGTCGCCCTTGCCACGCTGGCTCCGGCGGACGAAGCCCAGATGCTCGACGCCTACACGGGCGGCGACGAAGAGAAGCGCTTCATCCTGCACTACAACTTCCCGCCCTTCTCCGTGGGCGAAACGGGTCGCACCGGCAGCCCCGGTCGTCGTGAAATCGGTCACGGCGCGCTGGCCGAGCGCTCCATCGCCCCGGTCATCCCGGCCGAGAGCGACTTCCCTTACGCCATCCGCGTGAGCAGCGAAGTGATGGAGTCGAACGGTTCCACCTCCATGGCCTCGGTCTGCTCCGGCATTCTGGCGCTGATGGACGCGGGCGTTCCGATCAAGAAGCCCGTCGCGGGCATCTCCGTCGGTCTGGTCACCGAGTTTGACGACAACAACCAGCTCGTCCGCTACAACACGCTCACCGATATCCTTGGCTCCGAGGATCACTTCGGCGACATGGATTTCAAGCTCTGCGGGACGGACACCGGCGTGACCGGCTTCCAGCTCGACCTGAAGCTCCCGGGCGTCAGCCTCAAGATCCTCGCCGAAGCGATTCATCAGGCCCGCGAAGCCCGCGGCACGATCCTCGACGTGATGGCCGCCACGATCGCCCAGCCGCGCAGCGAGCTGAGTGTCTACGCGCCGCGCATTGAGACCGTCCGCATCCCCGTGGACAAGATCGGTCTGCTCATCGGCCCCGGCGGCAAGACGATCAAGGGCATCGTCGCCGAGACCGGCGCGGAGATCAACATTCAGGACGACGGTTCGGTGAACATCTACTCGAACAACGCCGAGAGCCTCAACCGCGCCAAGGAGATCATCTCGGGCATGACCAAGGAGATCGAAGTCGGCGAGACTTACAACGGTACGGTCGTCTCCACGAAGGAATTCGGCGCGTTCGTCGAAGTGCTCCCCGGCAAGGAAGGGCTGGTCCACATCTCCGAGCTGGCCGACTTCCGCGTGAACAAGACCGAGGACGTGGTTCGCGTGGGCGACGCCATCTGGGTCAAGTGCATCGGCATCGACGACAAGGGCCGCGTAAAGCTGAGCCGCAAGGCCGCCATGAAGGAGCGCAACGAAGCCGCCGCCGCCGGCGACAACTAACCAACCTGCCAGCGTTCCGCTGGACTTTCTTCGCGCTGCCGCGCGGGTCGGGCGATAGCCCGACTCTTCGGAGCGGTGCGGGGAAGCGTGAGGAAGCTTTTGCTTCCGCAAATTCCAACCCCCTGCCTGATGATTCGGGCAGGGGGTTTTTTGTGCGTACGAACGGCCCATGCGCAAGGCCTGCCTCCGGAATGGCATTAAGCTAAAGGCTGCTTTGAAAACCGTAGAGATGCCCTTTCCACACCGACTCCACTAACCAAACGCCCAGCCACCAACCGCTGGCCTCCGGCCGGCCGGAACCCCACGAAGTGGGTTAGCGATGGGGTCCCTGATGTAGCAGCTTTAGCTGAAAGCGCCGGGGCGCGTCTTGCGTGGGCGCCTGTTTGCCGTCCCACTCCGGAATCAGCGCGAAAGTATAGCGAACACGCCCTGTGGAAAGCACCGTACGCGCATCGTTTTCTCCCACCGCGCAGATCTGTGCGATGGCGTAGATTGTGAAGACATTGCCGCGCGTGGTCACCAGCTCCACCAGCCGTCGGAAGATCTCCTCCCGGCCCCGATCCACCAGTTCCTCCCGCTGGACGCCTTTGCGCGGCAGAAAGCTCAGGTATTCCGATAACTCGCCGCGCTCCATGAGCGGACCGTCGGATTGGACACGGGTGATCAGCGCCTGCACAATCTGCTCCTTTATCTCGTCCTCCAGCGGTTCGCCCGCCAGCGCGGGATCGGCTTGTGCTCCGGTATCAAAGATGAATCCGTGGAGCAATGCGCGAAGCGCCACGCCGCCATCCCGCGTGACGCCATTGAGATTTACCAGTCCGGGCTGCTCCAGCGCGTCCGTGGTAGAGTAGAGATCGGTCAGCCGCCATGCCGCAAGCTCACGTTGCGCATTGGCGGACGGGGTTAGCGTATCCGGCTGGCCGATATTCAGCGTCCGCCCGCCACCCCGGCTATAGCTGATGTTTTTCGTCGGGCCTGCTTCGCGGGACGGATCGAAGAGATGCCCCAGTTCGCCAATGCTCTGCATCGGTGCGTTGGCGATGAACATCGGGCTGTGCGCTCCGCGAGCTGTGAGCGGAGAGGGGTCGGGCCAGAGCGCCGGGGTGACGAAATTCGTGTTGTGCTCGCCGATGGTGCTTTGCGCAGGAATGTTGAGGACACCGGTGCTGCTCGGGTTACCCAATTCGGTCTGGTAATAGCGACTCTGCTCCATGTCTCCCGACGCGTCGTACGCGCGGAGCGTCAGTTGCTCATTATTGGTGCGCGGATCGCCTGTGACCGCGAGATCGTTCAGATTGCTCCGGAGACTGCCACCGCGCACATAGTATGCAAGCCGCATCTTGCCGCCGATCCGATCCCAGACCGCGTTCCCTTGATTGTCGTTGTGGATCGAGAGCGCGTTGTTCCCCGGGCTGTCGCCACGCACCAGCGGGAGCGCATAGGCGGATTCGATCAGCCCTTGTGCGTTACCGAGAAGCGCTTGTGTCCCGTAGTCTGTCGTTGCTGTGTGACGGGCCAGAAGGTTGACGCGGAATTTACCATCCTCGGTTTTCAGCCGGGTCTGCCCTTGAAACATTTCCGTCCCGCCGGAAAGCTTCACGAGCCGCTCCGCATCGCGTACCAGTAGCCCGTTCGGAGCTCCATCGGTCGTCAATACCGTCACCTTTCCCGCCGGGAAGATCAGATCGGACGGGAGCGGAACCTGAACGCTCCGCCCTTCCTTGATCTCCGGCAATCCGCCATCTGTGTCAAAACCGGGGAGATTGGCGATGCGAAGAAAGGGGGCTTCACCCAGATCCCCTGCGGCAACGCTGATATCCCGCGTTCCCATGTTCCAAAATTCAAAGTAGTGATCGACGGCAAAGCGGTACCCGGCGAACTGCGCGGCTTTCTGAAACTGGTAAAGCGTTACGCGGCAGGCATACTCCTGAAGGTAGGGAACGTTCTCCTTTCCGATGGCGATCACCGGGTTGTTTCTCCCATCTGCCGCCGGAGCGACGGGCGCGATGGCTCCTGCCGGAGCCGTTCCGATCCGTACGCTCCCGTCGGCGTTCACCAGCGTCGGCTGCGAGTCCGCGCTGAGGTAGTCGCGAAGGTTTGCCGCGATCTTTTCCAGATAGATCGCCGCGTGAGCTTCGGACACTCCGTCGGGAGCGGTGTAGAAGCGTTGGCCGAACTTCGGCAGCGCGCGGCGGATAGGCGCCAGCAGGGCGTCAAGCTGAGCGCGAACCGTCGCGGGATTGGCGCTCGTTGACACAATGGCGTTCACATTCGTCCGCTGGCGACCATCCCGCGCGACATTGAGCGCTCCGGAGAATGGCGAGAGGTAGAAGCGCAGCGTCTCTCCCATTCCAGCGCCGATCGGATTGAGGATGCGCGTCTCCGGCAGGTGTCCGCCCGGGAAGCGCTTGCGGAGCCCGAGAATCCTCGCCGCCACCTCGTCCGGATCTTCCAGCTCCGGCAGCACCGCCGCCAGCAACCCCTGCAACGGCACCTCGGAAGGCAACGCGCCCGGGCCGCTCCCGCGCGGGGTATCGCCAAGCTGATTGAGATTGAGCCGGAAGCTCTCGTCCTCAATCCACCATGCGTAGCGGGTGACCTGACGCGGCTCCTCCGAGGGGATCTCTATCCACGGGACGCGGATGCTCAGGCGTCCGGCTTGTGGAGAGCCGATCCATCCCTGCCGGTCCCCGGAGAAGCGTGCATGGTTGAGGTTCACGCTATTGCGCTCGTCTTCAAACGGCAGCATCGGATGGGCCAGTTGACCCTCGCCGCCCGAGTGAAGCGGCTGGGAGTGGAGCCCTTTCTCCGTACGGTAGAAAAAGAGCGTTGCCGGAGTGGGGGACGCCTGCCAGCCGGTCGCGGAGTCGGGATGTGCCGTCATCAGCGCCTGCAACTGCGCCATGCCCAGATCAGCAGCCGACTGGGCCGAAGTCGTGGCCCGAAAAGCATTGCCAAGCGCCAATGACTGCGCGCGACTCCGCAGGGCTTCCGTGAGGAACGCCACCACAGCGACGATCACGACGACCGTGATTGCCAGCGCCGTGATCAATGCGAACCCTTTACGATGGACTCCGCCCCACTTCATTCGCTCGCTTCGGAGGTTGCCCGTTGAGCGCCCTGCGGCAAAAGGCGCACCCGGGTATGGAATGATTGCGAATGAGGAAGGATCCACTCGCGATAGATGGCACAGCTCTCGTCTCGCCAGTCTTCGCGGGAGACGGGTAGCGTCGCCAATCGCTGCGCCGCCCGCGAACTGAGCGTCCGGAATCGGATGCTGACCCATTCCGGCAGCTCCTCGGAGTAAACCCGCTCCGGTGCGGCGGCCTCCTCCATTGCGCCGCTTCCCGGTCGGAGCGTAAAATCCCACACCGCTTCCGCCGCCACCTCCGGGATCGCTTCGGACGCAGAGAAAATCATTGCTGGAGTCATATTTCCCGCAGTGCTCTCCATCAGGCGAAGCAGCGCCGCGTTATCGAGAAAGAAACGGACGACCCGGTAGCTGCACGACGCGGTGTCCCACTCCATCCGATAGCCCACCAGGCAGAGATCGCCGGACCCGCTGGCATTCCCATGAGGAAACGTCGCGAAAAAGGCGAGTTGATCCGGTTCCCCGCTCCCGGATTCACCGGAAGCCGAGCGAAGCTGGAAGGTCGGCGCGCCGGTCGTCGGCACCAGCGCCGCGCTGAGATCGCGGCTCATCAGGTCCATCAGCGTGCGCCCTTCACCGGCGACTGCGGTCCGCTCCGCGCTCTCCCGGCAGATCAGCGACGAGGAAGAGAGCGCCTGCAAGCTGAGGACGAGGATCACCAGCGTCACCGCGCACG
>JBEBWR010000005.1:0-44763 GCA_040392045.1 Chthoniobacter flavus
TCGAAACGAGCCTCCATTCGGCATTCTGCTGGCCACGTCACAAATACCGGGTATCGCAGTCACCAGATCCCCGGTTCACAAACTCAAAAAGGAGATCTAAAGTCTGGTACTTTGACGACACGGATGCCCCTTTCCATGGAGACTTTTTCCCAAGGTTCCGGACTGCGATTTGATTCTGTCTGTTGATTCATCATACGGGAAAAAAGCATAAAGGCGCGATCCAGCCAGAGTTTCCTCCTAAAGGCGAAGTTTTCTCGCGATGGTTCAGATCTTTAAAATTGTTGTCCATTTTACGCAGGAGCTTCCCGACGGAAAAGGGGACCGGATCGAAGCGCGGCTTCACAATCCTCCTCATCGAGAATCGCCGATATTTCACGGGAGATATAAAAGTGATTCATCCTAGGATGCACACCTATCAATGATTGCTCTTCCAAACCAAGGTCTTGAAGAACCTTTTCCCTGGCAGAGTCAAGGATAGGATCAGCAGTCATTGCGCAAGATGGCGTCGCTGATGCCGTGGGTGGACATCTTTGTGGTCCGACAGCGGATGGGAGAGATGGACCTCGAACCGCAGGTGATCCGCTACCTTCAATCAAAGAGGAAAGAGGTATGGGGCTACGTGTGTGATGAGGCAAGAGGAATTGGGAACTTTGAAAATTGTGCACAATCTTGAATCTGGCGAGGTTTAAGCCACCTGAAGACCTTCCTGAGTCGGACGGGAATCAAGAAAATACAGGGAATTTCAGGGAGGCGGCGCACCCGGAAAAAAGTCTTGCGCGTTAAATGGTCTTTCAGATTTTGTATGCAAAACGGCAGTAATCACCCCAATCTTCTCCTTTCATGCACTCCCCTCTTGCAAAATCGCGTTCTCCCATCCGTTGTATTCTCTCCCGCGCTGGTGGCTTGGCTGCCGTAGCGCTGTGCTTGGCTCCGCTTTCCGTCAGAGGGGCGACAATAATCAACAACGTCGAGTTTGATGTCGTCTATGCCGGTTACGGTTTGCCGGAAGACGCAACTCCTGAATGGGACACCAGACTGGGCATTGATTCGGCCCAATCGGTTGATCCGGAGAGCGGTATCTATACGCTTTCAACCACCACCAGCGGTACCGGTAGCCTTCGGATTGAAAATAGTCCTCTCTGGGATGCTGGAACGGGAGTCGGCACCCCTGGGACAACCATCGAATTCAGCATGAAGGTCGATGAACAGGTCGCAACCGGTGCCAGCAACGCCGCTCTCCAGTTGCTGTTCAGCAACGGTTCGAGACGTTATGAAGTGCGTATCGCTGACGGAATGATTTTTGCAGGGACGTCCAGCAGCTCCTACAGCTATTCTCTGGATACCTCAAGCGACTTTAACACCTACCGCATTACCCTGAGTGGAGATGGAGAGGGGCTGGTAAGTATCTATGTCAATAACAGCACGACGGCTGTTATCTCCGGTTACGCCGGAGTTACCGCCTCTACCGACGCCATTATCTGGGGGGATACCTCCACGGTGATTGGCGGGACCACCACTTGGGAGTATTTTGCCTATACCAACAGCGGTGCTTTTGCTCCCATCCCGGAGGCTCACACGCTGGCCTTGTGCGGCACGGGAATGGCGCTTCTGCTGCTGATGGGACGTAGGTCCAGAGGTGCAGGTGCGTCCCGGTAATCTTGAATGCGCATGAGGATGTTATCCAAAAATCTTTTGCTGATCGCTGTTTGGTCCCTGCTTTCCATGAAAGCAGGGGGGGCGGAAGAGATCGAATGGGGTGAGCAGTTCTTGTTTACCGCGCTCCCTTCCGAGCTTGACGCGCAGTGGACGCAGTTCGGCAAAGGGACCACCCGGATCGAAGATGGACTGCTAGTGCTGAGCACCCTGTTCAAAGATGGTGGAGGATGGCGCTTTGAGGGAGGGGTAGGAAATCCACGCTGGGATGGGGCGTTGCCAATCACGATTGAGTTCCGGATGAAAATCGAAGAGATCGGAGTGAACGCAAAAGCCGGAGCCCACTTGGTGCTCAGTGATGGTGCTACGCTGTATGAATTCCTGCTTGATAACGGGACGATGACGACTTATCGGCTTATCTTGAAGGATAAAGTCGCCACCTTGTTTGAAGACGGTTCCTCACAGCCCAAAAGCGTGAGCCGGGGCCGCTCGCTTCAATCGCGCAAGGATGGCAGCTATTCGAACGGCCTGATGTTTGGTGACAACAGTCAGCGGATTGAGGGAATCAGCCGGTGGGAATTCGTTCGGTGGAAAGTGGGCAAAGCCTATGAGCCATAAAGAGACCATATATTTTTGGCAGCGGATGCGCGCAGGGATCACCCTTGTCGAGATTCTGATCGTCATGGTGCTCCTCGCCATTCTCGCCATTCTTCTGAGTCAGGGGTTTACACGTGCAAAACGGGTGGCCGCACAGACAAAGGATGTCGCTCATCTTCGGGGAATTTGGACGGCAGCCGAGCAGTTCAGTCAGGAGCATCAGGGGTATATTCTTCCATGTCGACTACTGGTGGAGGCTGATGCAAAGTTGCTGGGCTATAACACCGGCGCGATCTGGCTCAATATCCTCAAACCGTATCTGGGGGGAAGTACCAGTACGCCTTCTTCAAGTATCTCCATCTACGTCTCGCCGGGGAATCCGGCGCGCAATCTCAGCTACAGCCCGAATGCCAAAGTACAGGTAACTGTGGGTGGGAAGCCGCGGAAGAAAGTTTCCATCACCGCCCCGGCACGATTTCTGTTTATTGGCAATCACAGGGCCGGATCGAGCACTAGTTGGGCAAGCACCAATTACCTTGATTCCACAAAGGCTGATTCACTGAACTTGATTCCAGAGGACTGGTATGCCAATGGACGGGCGAACTTTCTCTTTCTCGATGGTCATGTTGAGTCGATTCCGGTCGAGGACCTCAAGCCGGGCGGACAACGCTTTTCCGCCTTCACGCCGGAGTTGAAATAATCGATGTTTGTAAAGAAACCTTGGTTGTCCCTTTTTTGCGTTGTGCTTTTTGGGGGAGTTGGAAGGTCAGCCGCGGAAACGCTTTTTGACCACCATACATTTCATGATTTCTCAAAGGGAGTATTCTCGGATTCTGGAGCGAATCTTTACGTTTCAGAACAGGGGAATCTGCAATTTATCAACCGGTTTGATCTGAACAACGATGGCTATCCCGAAGTCGTCGTCAATAATGATCACAACCACTATGAGACGCCTGACGTCCTGATTTACCTCAACGACGCTCAGAGCGGTCTGCGATCATTGCATCACCCTATCCATTCGGACGCTCCTGCTTTCCAGAATCTCGAATGGACGCTGGAAAGTCTCTCACGGATCATCCGTCTCCCGGCACAAGGGGCGGGAAAATCCGTGCTGGCAGACTTGAACGGCGACGGGCATGCCGATCTGCTTTTCACCAATTTTATTCACGGGTGGTCGCCCGCGGAATTTCCGGTGTTCATTTACTGGGGAGGCAAAGACGGATTCGACCCGGCGAATCGCTCCCTTTTGCCCGCCGATAGAGGGACCGGTATCGCGATTGCGGATCTCAATGGCGATGGGTTGATGGACATTGTGATTTCCAATGCCGGTCGTGAATACTTTGCCAACCGGACCGGCAGCCTGCCGCATCACCGCTTGGAATCATTGGCCGGGCCGCGGGAAAAGCGCTCTTACATTTTCTATCAGACGGAAGCGGGATTTACGACGGAGTCGATGGAGGTCCTTCCAACCCTCTTTGCAATCGATGTCAAGACCGCTGACATCGATCAGAACGGCGAAGATGAGTTGATCTTTTTAGAAGCCGGAAAACCGGGAGCCTTACGTATTTTTCAAAGGAAGGATGGAGCGTGGCGTGCGATGGAACCGATTCCCGTCCTCGCGCCGACATGGGGTAAGTTTCTGCGGGGGATGTGGGCAGGGGATCTCAACGGTGACGGACTACCCGATATAGCCGTCCCTTCCGCCGGAATGCAGTCGGAGATTTTCTGGAACCAACATGGCAGGTTTTCGACAGAGAACCGCTCGGTGATTGAAACAGGCAATGCCTTCGGGATGACTGCGGGAGATCTCAACAAAGACGGGTTTACCGACCTGGTCGTGGCCAACTATTTCTCACGGGATTCGGAAGGTGTATCGCATTACGGCACCGTCTCCCACATTTGGTGGGGAGGCAAGGAAGGGTTCCGGCGGGAAAACCGGATGGAGTTGCCAACAAGCGGGGCCACGTCCGCCGCCATTGCCGACATCAATGGCGATGGGCTGTCCGATATTCTCTTCTCACAACATCGCGACGAAGTTTCATTCGACGTACCTAGTGTGATCTATTTGAATTCCAAGAGTGGATTTTCGCCGATGAACCGGATGGATCTCCAGAGTTTCGGTGCGATCAGCATTCTTGCAGCCGATGTCAATGGCGATGGAAGCAAGGATGTGCTGATTTTCAATCGTCAGAGCGGGCAGGCCAGCGCCACCGGCCTTGCCGACGCGACGGGGGGCGGAGCAGACCCGGAGGCGGGAGCGCTTCCGCTCTATCTGTTCTGGGGGAACGCCTTCAGGGCTTATGGACCGGCGAACCTGACCCCGCTGCCGAGAGCAGCCGCAGAGACGGGATTCGTATTTGCCGACATGGACGATAACGGACAAGCCGATCTCGTCTACCTCCGCCGCTATGGAAAGGATCACGGAGTCATTCTGACCATTCACTATGACGTGGCAGAAACCGATGAACCAGCGCGCATTGCCACGCTGGAAATGCCCTTCACCGCGCGAACCCTGGCCGTGGCTGACTTTGACAAGGATGGGTTTCTGGACATCTTCGCCGCCTCCAGTCAAGGGGGGAAGGTGGGGATCTGGTTCGGGGGAAGGGATCAGACCTATCGCCCGGTCTATTTCGATCATGCACCGGTTTCGTCATCGTGCGCTGTTGGCGATTTCAATAATGACGGGATTCTCGACGTCGCCACTGCGGGAAAAGGGGTGATCGCCATTTTACCCGGAAAGCAGGATGGTGGCTTTCATTTTGGTGAGTCCACGATTCTTTCCACGGACGCCCTTACGATCACCGTGACAGCGGCGGATTTCGATCATGACGGCTGGCTCGATCTGCTCTGCCAGAATGTGCGGCATATCGATACGGAACTGGCAACCGTTGACTCTTGGGTTCTCCGCAACGATCAGGGACACTTCTCCATGAAGAAGCGGCATTCCCTGAAAACCTTTGGCGCCCAAGCCAGTTCCGTCGCGCGGCTGGATTCTGACGAAGGATTGAGTACGATCATTGCCAATTATAACGGCGATTTTTCCCGACACGTTGCCACCTTTATCCTGAAGCCCGACACAGACGGCTTCCCCGACAACCGGAATCCGGTCCGTCTGCCCTCCTATTCTTCAAGCGGGAATATCGTCTTGGATTTCGATGGCGATGGTTATCAGGATATTCTGGTTTTCAATCATAGCGAGTCCAACCGGTATAGCGGTGAACTGGTGCCCAAAGCCGGAAAGCACGGGGTTGGCTCTGCAATTTACTGGGGAGGAGAAGAGGGCTTTACCCCCGGACGAACGAGCTGGATCCCCAGTTTCGGACCTCATAACCGATCCAATGGCGACCCGGGAAGTCTGGCAAGACGCAATCCCTACGAAGCGTATACCTCCCCGAGGTTAGCAAATACAACGGCGGAATCCGACTTTGTCCTGACAGTGGCGGGGCGATTCAATGAACGGCAGTTCGTGGAAGTTTCCTTATTGAAGAACGGGGAGCAGACTGCCGAACCTTTGCGCCCGGTAGCAACGTCGCCCGATTCCATCAGCTTTCACGTCACAGTCCCGCCGGGAACCCCATTTCGGTATTCCCTCAAGCTTTGCAGTTCCAACTCCGGAAATGGCCCCGTTGTCTCTTCCGTTCGGATGGAGAGCCGGAAGAAAAGCGCACAGGACTCTACCCTATGAAGTCCACGATCCTCACTTGTCTGATCCTGATATTACTGGGTACCGTTTTTGTGACCTTTGTCCGATTGAGTGGCCCGGAGATGGCATCGAAGGGAGAGTCGCTTCCAACTGAGGCAAGGGATGCCGCCCGCTTTCGACCGCGGAGGCTGATCTTTAATAATGATGGGGATGACGCCGTTCTTTCGGTGCGGAAGCCGAATCCGACACCCCGGGATCTCCTCGCAGTGCGGACGCTTCCGCTAAAAGGAACGCATGTCGATTCCATGGTTTACTGTACCACGAGAGGCACCTTCGATCTCTTCACGCATCAGACCAGGATTGGGAAAATGGATTTTCGACAGGAAGGCGGGAGCCGCCATTTCTCGAATGTCTTCCCTCCGTTTCTGGAGCAGGGGACCGATCCTCTCAATGTCATGATCGACTATAGCCGGGAGAACGGGACAGAGATCTGGTGGGGCATGAGGATGAATGATACGCATGACGCTTCCAATCCGCTCATCGTCTCCCGCTTTAAGGAGGAGCACCCGGAGCTACTCTTCGGTACAGTGGCCGAACCGCCTCCGCGCGGGCTTTGGTCGGCGGTCGATTACGGACGTAGGGAAGTGCGCGATTTCGCGTTCCGGATCATTGCGGAGGTGATCGATCAGTACGACATCGACGGCGTACAGCTTGATTTCTGGCGTCACCCGATGCTGTTCCGGAAATCAGGGTGGAATCAGCCGTTGCTTCAGGAGGATCTTGATCTGATGACCGAACTGATTAGCCGGGTCCGCGCCAAGCTGGATGAGAAGAGCCGCGAGCGCGGACGATACCTTCTTCTTGGAATCAAAGTGCCCGATTCAGTGGACTATTGCCGGGCGATCGGCATCGATCTCGAACGCTGGATGAAAGAGAATTTTGTGGATCTCGTCATGTTCGGCGGATACTTCCAGCTCAATCCATGGAAGGAAAGCGTCGCCCTCGCCAAACGCTACCAGATCCCTGTCTATGCCTGTCTGGCGGAGAACCGCGTTCGGGACCCCATTGCGAAGAAGGAGCGCGCCTCGATTGAAGCGTTGCGGGCAAGAGCGCTCGCCGCATGGGCTGCAGGTGTCGATGGAATTGAGATGTTTAACCATTTCAATACCTCCAGCCCGCTCTGGAGTGAACTGGGCGATCCCGCGCTGCTCCGTTTGCTCCCCAAGACCTACTTTGCCAGTGTGCAAGGTGGCACTTATATGGGCTTCCGATCGTTTGTTCCCTCCCGACCCTTTCTGAATGCCTCCACGATCAACCCTTCGGAACCCGAGCCGGTTTCTGTGGGCGAAAGCCGTTCCTATCTGATGGAGATCGGCGATGACCTGACTACGGAAACCGGTCTGAAGGGAACGCTGTGGGTGAAACTGGAGCGGATACCTGATGGAAACACCTGCCAGATCCGTTGGAATGACAGCATCATCCCGATGACGCCCTCCGGTGATCGCTGGCTGGTCGGGCATCTTGATCCGGCAATGGTAACACCCGGTACGCATACCGTTACCGTAGCCGCCGATCGCGCTGAGGCGCTCGTCGTGGAGGACGTCGCCGTAAAAATCGAAAAAATTAGTCACCAAACACCTTAATGACGACCAGTTTTACTCTATCCGCTACCGATTATGCCGTTTTCGGGATCTATCTGGCGGCGTCGCTCTCTCTCGGGCTGATGGCGGGAGGGAAGCAGAAGGACCTTAAAACCTACCTTCTGGCCGGTCATCAGATGCACTGGTCGCTGATCGCCATCTCGGTCCTCGCCGCGTTATTCAGCGGTATCAGCTTTCTGGGCGCTCCGGCGGAGACCTACCATCATAATCTGGTTTACCTCTGGACGCTGGTGGCCTATCTGGTGGCCACCCCAATCACCACGCTGATTTTTCTGCCGTTCTTCTTCAAGCTGAACTTCTATACCGCCTACGAGTATCTGGAGCACCGTTTCAGTGTCGGGTTACGACAGATTTCGTCAGCGGTATTTATCTTTCGTGTCTCGCTCTGGCTGGCGCTGGCGCTTTTTGCCCCCTCACTGGTCATCTCTGAAATGGTGGGACTTCCCTTATGGATTTCGATCGTCGTTACGTCCTCCTGCACGTTGCTTTACACCGTGATTGGCGGAATGCGGGCGGTGATTTATACTGACGTGATGCAGTTCGCCGTCCTGTTTATCGGGATTGCAGCGATTGTCTTTATCGCGCTCGGCAAAATTCCCGGCGGACTGGAAGGAGCCTGGCAGATTGCCGAGGCCGGCGGTCGGACGCATCTGATGGACTTGAGTATTTCCCCTTCCGCCCGCATGACGGTATGGGGAGCATTTATCGGGGGTATTTTTGTGAGCCTCGTGGGGTTGGTGACGGATCAGGTATCCGTTCAGCGCTATCTGACGGCCGCATCGCTCCGGGAATGCCAGCGGGCTCTGTGGTTCAAACTGATGTTGACCCTTCCTTTCGTATCGGTCTTTTACCTGACAGGTCTGGTCCTCTATGCTTTCTATCAGAGCAATCCTGAGATGCTCGCTACCCTCACAAGCCCCGATCGTCTTTTGCCTAACTTTGTGATCCGACAGGTAGCCGCGCCATTCCCGGGCCTGTTGGTCGCGGCGATTCTGGCTGCTACGATGTCAACGGTTTCTGCCGGAATCAATTCATTGACCACCGCCACGCTGATGGACTTCATCTACCGTGGAGATAACGAAACAGGGAGCCGGATGGAGGAAAATCGGCGAGTGCGTACGGCGAGGCTTTGGACTGTTTTTTATAGTGGCTTGACGACACTCCTTGCCTTGGGTATCGAACGCCTTGGTACGCTGATCGAGGCGTCGAAGAAGATCAGCGGTTTTCTGGGAGGGCCGCTGCTGGGGATTTTCTTTTTGGGGGTTTTCTCCCGGCGGGCCAATGCCCGGGGCACTCTGATCGGGGCGATCGCGGGGTTTGCAGCCGTTTTCGGAGCCGGAGCCTTCACTTCCATTTCCTTTATGTGGTATGCGATGGTCGGCTGCCTGGTGACATGGGGAGTGGGAGAACTGGCCAGCTTCCTTTTCCCGAAACCAACCGCCGAACAGCTCCGGTTCAGCTTTTCCGGACAAAAGACCCTCTCTCGCCCCGAAGAACCTTGTTTCACTTCCACAGAACGCCACCAAACGGCCAAGCAACCTATTGAAGATGAATAAATCAGCAGGAAAACATCCCGCGCGTACTCATCGGCGTAGTGATCTCGTTTATCACAGCCTCTATTACGACATCATGGAGGGACGACTTGCTCCCGGAACCCCTTTGCGGGAACAGGAGATATCCAATCGTCTGGGCATTAGCCGGACTCCTGTCCGGGAGGCGCTGAATCGTCTGATGATGGACGGGCTTCTTCAATCCATTCCCAACGCCGGGGTATTTGTCAAAGCTCTGACGTTGCGGGACATTGAGGACGTCTATGCGCTCCGGGCCGTTCTGGAGGGACTGGCGATCAGTCTGGCGTGCGAACGCGGATTTTCCGATGAGCAACTGGTTCCGGTCCGGAGCGCTCAAGCGCGATACCTGGCCTGTCTGGCTGACAATGATATACTCGGGGTGGAGCAGGCTGACCTTGATTTTCATCGGAGCCTCATCGCCCTGGCCTCCAGCCAGGTGATTACCGACGCGTTTACCAAGAACCACGTTCATATCCTGAGCTGGCGGCGCGCCCGCCAGAAGATGGGCTTCCCATCGCCACAGGAGATGATCGTACGGGAACACCAGGCGATTCTGGACGCTCTGGAGAAGCGTGATGGCACCGCCGCTTCGGCTGCATGCCAAAGGCATATTATTGATGGGGCCGCACGGATTCTTGAGCAGCAGCCGAGCAAAAATGACGGTATAGCGATGTCTCCGCAGATCGAGATGATTGGCAATCTCGCAAGCGAGAGAACGCCCCGATAAGAAAGAGCGGGACTGCGGGACAATGAAGCCTCCCCGGTATCTCCAAAGGGGGGGAATTACCCTCCCTTGGCCTTCCGGTAGAGCTTTGTAGCGATCTCCATGATCTCTTCAGGAGCGTAATTCGGGGCAAAGCTGGAGGCGATACCCGCCAGTTCTGCGAGACGGCCGCCAGCGGGCGGGGCTTCCAGTCTATCGTTACCTCCCACGCCTTCCGTATAAGCGGGAGGTGCCTTGCCGCTCCAGATGCTCGCCGCTTCAGTGAGACACTCCCGCTCGTCCTTTCCCTCAGTTGCGTTCCTATGCCCGCTGCTAGACTACCACGGGCACGTAGCCGCATGGATCGACCCCGTAAACGAAGTTGCCGACTTCAGCACCGCCCCAGGAAGCTTGGCGTACGGCCCTCCGCCCGGGAGCTGATCCTATCCCATGACTCTCATGATAACCAGCGGATCGCATTGATCGCGTGGATATAGGGAACGTCCCAGATCTCCAGCGTATTCCATTCCGTAGCGAAGCTTTCCTCCAGATAGGGCGTGTCGTCGGGGCGTCCGATAAATCCGGTAATGGCGGCTTCCGGAATCTGAGGGATGCGAAATCCGTAGGCAATGGGCTGGCGATATCCGATCCCCGTGTAAAGGGAACGGTTCACGGGATTGTGGCCCAGCGTCCAGTGTAGTTGCTGCTCGGCCAGCGCCTTCCAGTCATCGCGGCTCAGAAGGGTTCCCGCCTTGGCCAGAACCGCCGCATGACTCATCAGAACACTGCTGGTGCCGTGGACGATGCCTTGCCGGTTAAAAGGATACATGAAGGAACGAATGCCCCTGCCATTTCCCGCATCGCGGAAGGTCTGCCGCTCCGCCTGTTCTCCGTTCGCAAAAACCCCATAAGGCGTGCAGGCAAAGGGATTCGAGGCGGCATCGGCCGCCAGATAGCGATCACAATACCGACCAACGGCTTCGCGCGCGCGATCCACTTCATCGCGCAAGTCCGGCGGATCGATTTCGAGAAGCTTTAACAGCCCCCAAACCGGCTGCCCGGCATAAGCGACGCTGCGGAAGGCATCCGCACGATCTTTCTCGTGAAAAAATCCGGAGATACCCTCGCCACCGGTTTCCTGACGGGCCAGAACTTCATCCGCCAGTGAGCGGAGAGTGGAGCTATCGGCCAGGGGCGATCCGGCTTGCCGGAGTTCGAGAGCCGCAAGGAACTCTTGCGAGACAAACAAAGTGCGTCGGTCGTGTCCGCGCTGGCGTCCGTAGTTCCACGCCCGTTCCGCCAGCCCCCGGCAGATCGCGCCCCGCGCATCCGGCAGAACCCGCGCGCTCTGCATCTGGCCTTGCACAAAGGCGAACTGAACCGCCGGATTGTAGGTGGTGCGAACCATGCGTTCATCCCCGGAGTGGAGGCAATTGTCTGTCCAGCGGTTATCGGAAGCGCTGCCGTAACATCCGGGGTGGTTTTCAAACCACCAGTGCTCCTCATAGGTGAAACCGGAACCTTCCGGGGCAACACCGCCCGCCACATCCTCATAGACCCTGCCGTCATCCGTGATCATGCGGTGGAAAAGGAGATTGCCCCAGGCAATTTCCTCCAATGCCCGGTTTTTGAAATCCGGATGGCCATGTTCGGCAATGCCGACCAGAGCCTCCAGATTCCCCAGAGTGAACGCTAGCCACTGGCGGAAATCCCCCGCATCGTGCCAGCCTCCGGCGGTCGGCCAATAACTACCGTCGGTATCGAGTATGCCATCATCCAGATGGCAGGCCGGATGAACGCCGGGCACCTCGCACCCGCAGCGTTGGGATTCAAGGAACGTGAGGTAACCTCGCTCCAGCCGGGTGTAGACCCAGTCCGCAATCAGGAACGGAGCGGAGATCTGCCAGTCGGTTTCGATCTGGTAGCTTCCCGGCAGTTGGAAGTCGCTGAAGTCCGCCTGCCAGAACACGCCCCAGCGGGACTCCACGCGGACCAGTTCCCCCCGATGGCAAAACGAGCCCGGTTCAGGAACCAGCTTCCCCTCAAGCAGGTCGTAAGGGCAGGGGAAGCGCTCGGAAAATCCCTGCACCCCCGGGCGGTCGCGCTTCATCCGGAAGCAATTCTGCCGGAGATAGAAGGGGATGCGCTCCGGGAAATCGGGATCTCCCGGTTCCGGACAAAGGGTCACGATTTTGGGCGAACCGGGGCGATAGCCCGCGTGGCTCAAGCTGAGTTGTGGCATAAAAAGGAGGAGGGACCCGCCCCTATCGCTAGCTGATCACGGGCGGGTCTGGCTGGACTCGGGGTTCAGGCTTTGCTGCGGACAAAGGCTTTGATCGTGGCGCACTTCGTGCCGGGGACCTTTGGGCGAAGGGTATAGTCTCCCGCCGCGTCCGGCAGGATGAAGGTTTCGGTATAATGAATTTCCATCGGGCTGAAACGGCCTGTTGGGCTTTCCACAATGGCGGCTTCCCCTTCGATCAGGTTGAGGACTTCCACGCTTCCGCTGCGGCGATGGTAAGAGGTATCGGTAAACCAGTGCCGGCGGGTTTCGATTAATTCCGCCTCATGCAGCCCGGTGCGTTCCTCAATCCATCCTTCTCCCCGCGCGATTTCCTCAACGCGGTTGATGAGATGCCGCCGTGCGTAATCTTCATCGCGATCCCAACGGATGTTGGTTCTGGCGCGTTCGATGTTGACCGGGCGGGGGAGTCCGTCGAGCCCGAGGCGATTCCAGTCCCAGAGCTTGAAGGTGAAGATGTAGGGTGTGGCGCTGATTTCAAGCACCATAGAACCTGCTCCCGAGCAGTGAAGCGTACCTGCGGGAATGAGGAAATGATCATGCTTTCGAGCCGGAAACCGGGATGCGAATTGTTCATCGTCAAAGGATTTCTCTCCAGCCTGTGCGGCTTCCAGATCCGCCATCAGTGCTTCGGGTTCCACGCCTCTTTTGCATCCCAGATAGACCTCCGCTCCCGGCTCGGCATCAAGAATGTAATAGCTCTCGTCCTGCGTGTAAGAAATACCGAAATGCTCGCGGGCGTACTCCACAAGTGGGTGCACCTGAAAGCTCAGGTTTCCACCGCCCACGGTGTCCAGAAAGTCGAAGCGAATGGGAAACTCCGCGCCGAAACGTCCATACACCGCCTCCCCCAGCAGCGGCACCGGCTGGGCAAAGACCAGATTGATGGAGGGAATCTCCACACAGGTTTCATGGAACCGCAGCAGAAGGGAGTTTTCCTCCGGCACGCAATCAAAACCCCACGCATAATTCGGCGGCCCATCCGGCAGCCCGATGACGCGGCGCATCCATTGCCCGCCCCAGGGGCCGGGATCGAAGAAAGGAACCACCCGGAAGGGGCGGGTGGCAACGTGGTGAAGGGCCGCCGCATGAGCCCTGCCGGAGATCAGCTTGGGGGTTGCGTGATCCGTCGTATCCAGCAGAAAATCCCAACGGCTCATGGTCTGCCGTTTCAGGCGGTCGCACACACGCCAGTCGATGAAAAAGGAGCGCTTGTATTGCAGGGAGGGTTTCAGGCCGCGGTTGCAGACGCCCAGATTGTTTACCTCGCCGCGCCTTTGTCGCAGTTGTCCCTCCCAGCGGGGCATATCGGCATAGACGAGAATATCGGCATCGGCAATCAGGGAGGCCCCAGGACCAACCACGAGGATCAGGCCGGAGGTCTGCCGCTCTATAGAGGCCGTGGCAGCGTCTTTCCGAGCGGGGTCGAGAAAATCCGCCATGTTCAACCGGGTAAGATGGCCGAACACGGGATCATTGCCTCCCAGATCGGGAGCGACCAGACGGTCGATTTCCTCCGCTGTTTTGAAGGCCGCCTTGGCATCGATGACCAGATCCGGGCTCAATGCCTGAGTCAGGCGCTGGCGCAGATCGTCATCCAGGACGCCCGTATGGCATTCCACGGCCAGCACGGTGTGGCTACCGTTCAGGGACGCCTTCAGGCAGGCGGAAACGGATTTCCAGCCTGCCCGGCAGTCATCGGCATATTCGGGGGGAACGGGAACATCAGGGCGGAGGTTATAGTTGGGTGTTCTCATAGTCATTCTTCTGATTCGCCATGTGCGGGACGCTTGAAGTCGTCCTCATAGCGGGAGATGTCGTCCTGCTGCCAGTTGCCAAAGGCCACTTCCAGAACGCGGATCGGCGCGTCGCCACGGCAGGAGAGACGGTGCTTTTCATGCGCCGGAATCCACACTTCCTCCCCGGCGCGGCAGCCCCGGACAGTTTCGCCCACCTGCACGCAGGCCCCTTCATCAAGGACGATCCAGAGTTCCGCGCGTCCGGTATGGGATTGCAGGGAGAGCCGCTGCCCGGGGTGTACGGTCATGAGGGAAACGGTGACTTCCTGATTGAACGCGTATTGTCTGAAATTTCCCCAAGGCCGCTCGACAAGGGCGACGGGAGGTTTTTCCGAAGGGATATTCCTGGTAGCGTCTGTGTTCATAAAAGACTAGCGATCTTCCATCGCGGGCTGTCCCTCTTTTTCGATAATGACCTTGCGGAAATTCCGTGTGGCAATGGCTTCGTAATCATGCCCGGCACTGGCGGGATAAACGCCGAGATAAACGAGCGGCTCCGGGCCGGTGTTCACCGTGCGGTGGGCCGTATGGCCGGGGACATAGACGACGGAGTTCGCCCGCAGCGGAACCATCCGGCTCTCTCCGGTGGCCTCCTCTTCCAGCAGCATCATGCCTTCCCCTTTCAATCCAACATAGACCTCCGCCGCCGCACGGTGGGAATGGTAATGGCCTTTGGTCAGATAATATTCATCGCCGATCCTACCCGGATAGAGGATGCCCAGACCGTAATGCAACTGGCCTTCGCCGGAAGCGGGCTCCACGGCGGTGACCGCATAGAGCAGAGGATCGCCCACCGTCAGAGCAGCTTCGTAAGCAATGGGATCGCGAAAGCATCCGCGCAAGTCGGAGAGGCGGCGTTCGGTTCTTGGGCGATTTGGGCGGTTCGGGAGATTCCCGAGGGTGGCCAAATCCGGGTTCAGGGAGACGAAAAGATCGTCTTCATTCAAGGAGCCAAGAGAGAAGAGGGTCATGAGTCCAACGGATTTCCTTTAAGGGTGGGCAGCGGATGAACGCCTCCGCTCTTGAGCGCGTTGATGGCCGCTCCGGCAAGGGGCGAGCCCTCGGGGTCCACCAGCCGGATGGCCGGGCAGCAATCCCGCAGTGTCTTTTCCACCAGGCTCTGATAGGGTGGACCGCTGCGTCCGCAGCCTCCGAGAAGAACCACTTCCGGGCCCTCGGGGAAGTCCAATGCCCGCATCGTCCCGGTGACCAGACCGGCCAGAGACCGCGCCCCGGATGCCAGGATCTTCCCCGCCACCATATCGCCATCCGCAGCATGCCGCACCACCACGGGGGCGAATTTCGCAATGTTGCCGGGTGTCCATTTTCTAGTGTAAAAACAGGCCAGCAACTCGTTGGGCTCCGAGATGCCGAAGAAGGCCAGAACCGCCGGAAATAAGGAGGTGGAGCGTCCCCGCCCATCCGCCGCGCGTACCACCGCTTTCACGGCCGCCAGCGCGATGCCGAATCCGCCGCCCTCATCGTCCAGCAGCCAGCCCCAGCCGCCGCACATGAAGGTCTTTCCATCGGGGGCCCGACCCAGACAATTGGTTCCCGTACCCGCGATCAACGCAATCCCCGGACGTCCGGAGAGCCCGCCGGAAAGAGCGTTGTGCAGATCATTTTCCACGATGACTTCCCCCGCCGGAGCCAAGCCGTCGCTTTCCGCCACCGCGCGTACCTCATAGACCTCCGAGCGAGATTTCACACCGGCGCAGCCGAGAAACGCGTGCCGGGCCGGTTGAAAGCGCTTTCCCGCGGCGGCCCACGCCGCCGAGGCCGCTTCGACCATACGGACGCGTGCGGTTGCCATCCCCACATTGTGAGGATTGGCAGAGGCGGCCCGCCCGTGAGCGATCAGCCGGCCCTCCGCATCAACCAGAATTGCGCGAGTGCTCGTCCCTCCCACATCCATCCCAAGAAACCACGGCGTCATGAGTTTGATTCAAGCAGGCCCAGGGCGGGCTGGACATCTAAATAACAGATTATAACATAAATGGAGAAAGATAACATTCCTTCCATGCTCGCCACCGTACGCCATCAGCATATTCTTTCCACCTTGCGCAATCACGGAAGCGTCTCCGTGGCGGCGCTGCAAAGGGAGTTGCAGACCACGTCCATGACCGTCTGGCGCGATCTGAAAGCGCTGGAGGAACTTGGCTTGCTGCGCCGCGTGCGGGGCGGGGCGCGTCTGCCCGGTCATCTTCCCGGCGAACCGGACTATGAGGCGAAGAACCTGACCGCCAGCGAAGCCAAACGACGGATCGCCGCTCTGGCCGTGCGCGAGTTTATCCGCGAGGGGGATACCGTTGCGCTGGAAGGAGGCACCACCGTGGCGGCGCTGGTAGGCTGCCTGCCGTTATCCCGGGTCTCCATCCTGACCAACAGCCTGCCCGTCGCGCTGCATGCCCGTACCGTCCGCCCCGAGTGCCCGGTGCTGATCGCCGGAGGCTGGGTGAGCCGGGTCTCCGGCAATACCAGCGGGCCGGAAACCTTGCGGGCGATGGAAAAGTGGCAGGCATCGGTCTGTTTCCTTGGAGCCACGGGCTTCGATGAAGAGATTGGCCCCAGCGATCCCAACCCCCTGGAGATTGAGGCAAAGCGGATGCTGGCTTCAAAGGCCCGCCGCGTCGTCATGCTGCTGGACTCCTCCAAATTCGGGTTGCGCTCCGCGGCCGTAACCTTGCATCCGCGACGCATCGACGCCTTGGTTACGGACGCCCGGCCTTCCCGTCCCATTCTTGCCCTGCTCAAAAAACACGGCGTCCGCCTGCTGGTGGCGTGAAGGGGGAAAAGGGTAGCGCTCCGCGGGCGGCCTCAGCTCTTCTGATGGCGATAGGTCTGCGGGGTCACCCCGAAATGCGCGCGAAAGCGGCGGCAGAAATGCGTGGGATCGGAAAACCCTACTTCATACGAGACCGCTTTCACGGACCATCGGGTTTCGCTCAAAAGCCGGGCCGCGCGGTTCAGGCGGCGTTCCTGCCAGAAAGCAATGGGCGTCCGCCCGGTAGCCGCGCGGAATAACCGGATCAGGTGGTTTACCGACACGCCGCATCGCTTTGCAAGGCACCGCAGATCCGGTTCGTCGGGCTGCGCCCTTTCGAGCGCCCGCAAGGCTTCGGAAACCGCCGGGTGCTGCCCGGCAGTGCCGACGGGTTCGACGATTCGTTCCGCCTGACTCCACAGGAAATCCCACACTCTTGCGCTGGCCCGTTCCGGTTCCCGGGTTACCCAGCCCGCGCTTTCCTTTAAGGCCGCATAGCGGACCTCGCCATCAGCGAGCGGCGGCGAAAACTCCCGCAGGCGTACGGGGCACCCCGTACGCCCCAGCCGGATCAGGTGGAAAACATGCCACGAGTCCACGCTCTCCCAGAGATGCGTAAACTCGGTTCCCGGCGGAATCAATGAAACCGCTAACGGCTCGATGCGATACCGCCGTGCGCCAACTTCCAGCCAGCCGTGATAGTGATAGAGATGCAGCGACCATTCCTGAGCAAGCAGGTAACGGGCAGAGCGTTGCCTGAGGCCATGCCTCGGATTCCCCGCCAGAATAATGCGCGGCGGCTCGGCCAGCGACAGGCCATGCCAGACGCATTCGGAATCGGCAGGGGTCATGGTGATTTTGTGCCATGAAATGAGGATATTGTCCAATCCTCTCTCCTTGTCGGACGATTCCGCTGAGCGCATCTTTAGCGTTGTCAGACAGACTTCTTTCTATGGCCAACCCCATTATACGTTTTCAGGTCGGTGGCCCTGCCTTTCATCCCGTAGAAGCACAGGCCCGGCTCCTTGCCGGGGAGCTGGGCGAGCACTACATCTGCCAGTTCATTGAGGGAGCCGCCGCCTTCGAGGATCTTGATGCCGTCTCGCTGCTGGTTCCAATGGGCCTGCACTGGACCGGCATGACGGCAAAGGGCCTTGCCTATACTCCACTGGCGTCGTCCCATCTCGAAGCCCTGCGTCGCTATGTCGGCTCCGGCAGGCCGCTGCTCTGCTATCACGGTGGCATTGCCAGCTATGACGATTGCCCGGCCTACGGCGCACTCCTCGGCTATCAATGGCGTTGGGGGGTGACGTTCCATACGCCCGTGGCGGCTCATCCCATCACCGTTTCGAGCCAGCCCCATCCGCTTCTCGAAGACGTTGGAGACTATACCCTGACGGACGAACTCTATTACAACCTCCAGATCTCACCGGACATGGAAATCGACGTGCTGGGGCATGGCACTTTTCACGACTCAGTGATGCCGGTGATCTTTGCCGGACGGGGCGGTCGCATCCCCGGAGCCGGGTGGAGCGTTTATATCGGCAACGGCCACGACCTGCGCGCCTGGGAATGCCCGGCTCTACGCAGGCTGTGCGTCAACGCCGTCCGCTGGCTGACTTCCGAAGTTTCCTCTCTCCCTTCCTCTCATGAATAAGCAATACTCAGTAGCGGTGATCGGCTGCGGCAAAGGCGGCTCCGGCGTGGGCGCGCATAGCATCGGCTATGTGCATGGCCTTGCCTGGCAGTCCAGCCCCCGCGCGCGCATCGCGGGCGCCTGCGATCTTAATGCGGAGAATCTCTGCGGCTTTCAGGAACACTTTTCCGTCTCCGAAGGAGATATCGACGCACGAGCGCTTCTCTCCCGGGTGCGACCGGAGGTGGTGAGCCTCTGTACTTACGCCAGCGCACGGCGCGACCTCTTTGCGGCCTGTGCGGAAGCCGGGGTGAAGGGGATCTGGTGTGAGAAACCTCTGGCACTGACGATGGACGATGCCCGGGCGATGCGCGATCTGGCCGAGGCCCACGGCATGAAAGTGATCGTTAACCATTGCCGCCGGTTGCTCCCCAAGTTCCGGGAAGTCAAAGCGCTCCTTGATCAGGGAGCGATCGGCGATCCCGTGATCTTTCTGGGTGCCATCGACGGCTGGGACCAGATGGAGTGGGGCACCCATTGGCATGATATGTTCCGCTATTGGGCGGGCGACCAACCGGTTGAATGGATGCTGGGGCAGGTGCGTTGCGATGGCTCGCGGCAGGGCTACGGACACGCAATTGAGCAGCACAGCGTTGCTTATTACGGCTTTGCCGACGGCACTTGCGCGCTGCTGGATGGCGGCAAGCCGCATCGCGGCGATCAGGCCCTGCGCATGGTCGGCACTCGGGGTCTCCTCGAAATCGCCCGGAACGGAACGGTAACCCTGACCAATGCCGACGGACGGCGTGAACTTCCCATCGAAGGCGGCATTCATCCGGGCTCCTCCGATTGGGTGGCCGCTCCCCACGCCCTGCTCGACTGGATGGAGGGCGGCCCGGAGCCTGACCTCTCGCTGGCCAATGGTCTGCTCTCCTCGGAACTTTATCTGGCCTGTTACGAATCCGCCCGGATTGGCAACCGTGTGGACCTCCCGCTCGGTCCGCAGCCGGAGTTTCCCCTGAATGAAATCGCCTCCCGTCAGGCCGCAGCCGCTTCTCCGGAAAGCGCAGCCTCTTCAAAACAGGCTCAACCGCAGGCGTAATCTGATTTTCCCCTTATGGCAAAGTTCAAACTCACCCTGAATATGGAGTTCTGCCGCAGCGCGGACAAATCGTTTGAGGACGGTGTCCGGATTGCTTCCGAACTAGGATACCGCTACATCGAGCCGATGGTCCACACCGGCTGGGAGTTGCTCAGCGAAGTGCACTACTTCCACTCCTTCTCAATGGAGGAAGATCCGCTGCTGATGAAGGAAATCTGTGACCGGTACGGCATCCGTGTCAGCAGTTTCAGCGGGCACTCGCCGCTGATGAAACCGGAGGCCGCCGTGCCCCGGTTGACGCGCGCCATCCTTTTCGCCAGCGCGCTGAATGCGCCGATTGTCAACTCCGACGAAATGGTCAAACCCGACTGGATGGACAATGCCTTTGCCCATGAGGTCATGAAATACACGCTCACCAAGGCGGAGATGGTCGCCCGGCGGCATCAGGTCCACATTGGCATTGAACCGCACGGCATCTACACAAAGACTTCCGACGGCTTGCTGAAGATTGTCAGACTCGTTGCTTCCCCCTGGATCGGAGTGAACTGGGATACGGGCAACTCTTACCTCGCCGGAGTTGAGGACCCCTACGAGGGGCTGGAAAAGGTGCGCGACCACGTCGTCCATATCCATGCCAAGGATATCAGTTTCGAGCAGGGGTCCGCGGAGCGAGGCAAGGTCACGGGAACGCCGGTTGGCTGTGCCTGCGGCGAAGGAGTGGTGGACTGGCGGCGCGTGGCCGAAATCATGGCTCCCATTGACCGCGAAATCTTTTTGAGCGTCGAGTGCGGCAGGATCGACGAAGCCGGTCGCAGTCTGGAGTTTTTACGCCGGGAGTTGAGTCCGTGGCTGGTGGACTGTTGAGTGATTTTATCCGATAACGCTTTATACGAAAGGCCCCCTCTCCCCGGGGGCCTTTCGCATCACAGGATTGATGTTGTTCTTGTAACCGGATTCAGGGCAGGAATTTGATATAATCGATGCTGACCGGCTGCGGGAAGACCAGATAGAGATCCAGCGTCCCACTGGCTCCCGTCAGAGAGGTGCCGGACTCGGTCCAGAAGGACCAGTCCAGCGTCTGATTACAATTAAGCGTGCCCAGCAGAGGGCCGGTGGGGCTATCGCGCCGCAGCTCGATCACCCGGCCGGGGTGAGGCATTGAGTACGCCGCCGCCAGTTGGCTATAACCGCTACTCAGATTAACATTGCTGAACTTCAGCCAGGAATTCGCCGGGCAGTTCACCCACGTTCCACCCCAGTAGGGGCCTACCGTCATCCCGCTTCCGCCGCTCCAGACGCTGTAACTCTCCGCCTGCACGCGTAATTCACCTCCCCCGGTCGGCGTGGTAGCGCTCACCGTGCTGGAATAAGACCCCTTGCCCGCGAGGTTATAGGCACACACGCGGAAGTAATACAGAGTGCCGGCATTCAGCCCGATGTTATCCAGGCTCGTGACATTCGCACCGACGCTTCTGACCTCCGTATAGGTCACTCCATCGGTCGATCGCTCAACGGTGAAGCGGTCTGCGTTGGGAACATCATCGGCCCAGCCGATACGGATCATGCTGCTGCTCATGGTGGTTGCCGAAACCCCGGAGGGCGCTTGAGTGGGAGTCCACGTGGCGCTGTCATGATAGGCGCCCAATTCCGCGAAATCATCGAATGCGGCGGCGGAAGGCGTCAGACCGCCCACGGGCATGGTTTCCGGAATGGTCAGCTCCGCATTCCCGTTCTCCGGGTCCATCCCGCTGTTGGCATAGACGATCTTATTGCCTCCGGTGCCCATGTTAAAAATGGGGACCTTGTTGAAAGCGAGTCCCGCCACCGTGAGATCGCAGGCATGAGTGCCGGTATGGTTGAAGATCGGGATGAGCCGCTGGAACGGCGAAACGTGAGTCACCGGATTACAAATGTTTGCGCCAAGGAAAACCCTCCCGGCATAGTCCGTCACCTTCACCATCTCCGCCGAAGGCATGGTGCCTGAAGTATGCATCCTGCCGCCGCCTCCCAAGGTCACGCGACCGGGGGAGCCGGTATTGCCATCTCCGGAAACGTGCAGGATATACGGCCGGTTCTCCGCATAGAAGTCGCCGACGACGAGGTCCTGATTGTCCTGCACTTCCATGCCCGCCGTGTTCATGAACGCGAAGCCCGCATAGCCGTCCTTGGCATAATGGGCGGCATTGGAGATCGAGAGCGGCCCCCATGTCGCATTGCCTACGATATTGGCGCGCGATGAGTCCGTAAGGGTGACGGCTCCCGCGAGAAAGTCCAGCAGCACTGTGCTCCTGGACGGCAATTCGAGCAGTTCGATACCGCAGTGCGGATCGTTCCAGTCCGTGTTGCCATTCTTGCCGAGAAAGAAGAGGTAATCATACCGGGCAAGCGAGGTGGCGCCGGTGGGGCTCTCCTGTCGGATGCGCTGCGCGCTCGCGCTGGTCCCGTTATTCACCTGCCCGAATGCCAGCGCTTCGAGGGTCAGGTTGACCGGCTCATCCACCTGCAGAAGCGGCCCGTCAGGGTCGGTCGAGTCCCAAAGCAATTGAGACCGGATGCCGCTTCCCGCGATCCGGTAATTGCCCCGTGGCGCGACGAGGGTGCTGGTGATCCGGTACCATCCATTAGGGATATAGGCCACCGCCCCATTGCCCGCATTGCGGGCCGCCGTGATGCAGTTCTGAATGGCGAGCGTGTCATCGGTGCTGCCATTGCCGACAGCCCCATAATCGGCTTTGGCGTCAAAGATGGTGCCGGTCGGCACCGTCCGGGCGTCCACGTCGGTAAAGAAGCTCTGCATCGGGCCGGTGACAATGCCTCCCAGAGCGCGACCGGTCACTTCCGTAACCGTCACCTGCGTCGCGCCCAGCGCCTTCACGAGCGTCGTTGCCGGAGCGTACTGATTGTTTGAGGAGATCACGCGCTTGATCCGGTTCGCCGGTGAGGAGAACTGTACCGGCGAATCGCTATTGGGCGCATTGGTGAAGTTGCAGTCCGCAATGGTCACCGGCCCGCCTCCCGCCCAGAAGACGGCCCCATCGGCGGCTCCCCAGTTGTCGACCCAGCAGTCCTGAATCACATGCGCGTTCTTTGAGGAGAAAGCCGCGCAATAGACGAACCGGTAGGAATCCTGCGAAGTGCATCTGCGGATCGAGGAAGCATGGGACGAAGCATAAACATCCGCCGTGGCACTCCGTTCAAAGTGACAGTTGTAAAGGTTGTAGTTGCCCAGATCGGCATAGACGCCGTAGGTGTTATCGAGGAAATCGCAGCCTTGGATGAGATTGTTGTAATCGTTGGCCCACAGGATCTTGACCCCGGCGTGGTTGTTCCTGAAAAGGCAGTTATAGAACTGCATCTCATAGGAGGCCACCGCTGCCCCTTGGGATTCCCCAATGCGGACGCCCGCATCCGTAAAGCCGCGGAATTCCTCATGCCGGTGTAAAAGGAAGACCTCCGCAAGGTTATACCCCGTGCCGCCTAGGCTGGAGGCGTCATGGTCAACGCCCACGGCCGCAGTACCCTGACCGTCCCAGACGATCCCGATGAATCGCTGCCGGGAGGCTCCGTCGGACCAGAACATGCGTCCGCCGCCCGCTCCATCCCAGAGAATCACCGTGTCGCGCCCATGCCCGATGATGGCATTGCCCGTTGTGTTGGTTAATTGCAGCGTATCGGTGATGCGGTAAGTTCCCGGCGGCAGATAGAGCACCTTGTAAGAACCGGTGCCCGACGCCAGCATATCCAGAGCGGCTTGCAGGGCGGGTTGATCGTCGGTCACTCCGTCGCCCACCGCCGCGGGCGTCACGTCAGTCTTCACATTCAGCCAGTCGGAGCGCTTTCCCGACCAGCCAAGCTCCGGCAGCTGCGGTGTGGCGTTCAAAGACAGGCTCAGGGACAATAGAGCGCCTAGAAAACGCCCGCTTAATCCTCTTTTCCTTCGGGCTCTCGCCCCGGGGCGGAGGATGGAGGCCTTCCCGACCACCGGAACGGATCGGAAATACCGGGACGCTTCTTTAAGGGCGATAGCGGCAAGGACCCGGACAGAGTCAAAGGCCTTCTGAAGAAGGGCCGGTCCGGGATGGTTTTCAGTAGTATTCGCATTCATAGGGGGGATCTTGAGAAAGGCTACAGCCTCTGAACCGGTTTCAGCCGGAGGCGATGAAGGGGGAGGAGAGGTGGGAGGGAACGGTTTCTGAACCCGTCGAGGCCGGGGAGAGAGATCGGCTTGGATATATAATATATCTTATAAAATGACAAATGGATTTTACGCCGGGACCGACTGGGCTATCCTTCCGCTCGGGGCAGGGTGATTTTCTTTAAAAATAGGTTGTCGATTTATTAGATATATCATATATCTCAGGAATTCATGAAAGCTTCTTCGGTGAAACATTCCCTCTACCTGCACCAGAAAATTTCGGAAACCCTGCGCGACGAGATCGTCAGTGGCCGAATTTCGGGGGGGACGCGCCTGCCGGCTATGGAGGCGATGGCAAAGGAATGGGGCACCAGCTATTTCACGATTCGCAGGGCGCTGGCCCCTCTCGTACGGGAAGGGCTGATCGAACCCCGTGGCAAACTCGGAACCGTGGTGATCGGACCCAAGCCGACCCTGACGAGCGTGGGCATCTACTATGGCGCGGACGTCTGGAGAATCCCGGAAGCGGCCTTTTATCGGAGCATCCATCAGGAGTTGTGCGAGCAGATCGAAGGAGCGGGCATGACGGTCCGGCCCTTCATCGAACCGCGGCCGGAGGGCCAGCACGGCACCCCGCAGGCGGAGGTGGTCCGTATGGTGGAGGACCGCGCCATTCAGGGGTTGATCATCCCCATTGCGGATGAAGCCGAAATGCAATGGGTCACTCAATTGCCGATTCCCAAAGCCTATCTCGGCAGCGCGCCCCTGCCGTGGCGGGTGCAACTGGATGCAACCCTTGCCTTGCGGACGGCTTTGGCCAAACTGCATAAGGACGGGGTTCGAGGCGTAGGGCTGATTGCCAATCAGCCCAGTCATCAGAAATTCTATGCGCCTTTCTATCAGGACTTCGTTAACCTTCTGGCGGAATTCGGCATGCACACGCAGAATCACTGGTGCGCCGTCCCTGAAAAACTGCTGAGGCCGCATGAGAGCGAGCGGTTCGGCTACGAAGCCTTCGGAAAGATCTGGAATGCCAATCCCCGGCAGCGTCCGGAAGGGCTGATCTGCGTCTCCGACGTGATCGGTCGGGGCCTGTTCTCCGCCCTGCTGGAAAAGCGGATCGCGATTCCGCAGCGGCTCAAGGTGGTGCAGTACAAGAACAAAAATGTTGGACTGTTCACCCCCCTCAACGTCGACTGGATTGCGTGGGATGAAGCGGCGGTGGCCTCTGCGCTGCGCCGTCAGGTTGAAAAGCAGATTCGCGGCGAAGCCGTTCAGGAGATCCTCATTTCTCCTTGTCGGGAGTAATCCTTAAGCCGGTCCGAAAAAAATCAAACACCCTCAAAACAATGGACAGTCATCAACCCCTCAGAGCCATGATTACAGACAATCGGAAAATCTTCAGGAAGTTTTGTGTTATCCAAAACGCACTCCTGCTTCTCGCGCTCCCAGCCTTCGTCCAGGCAGAGGACGTCAACTGGGTGACAGGGAACGGCAGCCTTAATAGCGCCGGAAGCTGGAGTTCCAATCCGAACCTCCCCGGCGCGGAGGATAACGTCTTTTTTTCCTTTTCCTCCGCTCTGACCATTACCTCCAGCGGAAGCCTTACCAACGCCACGGCGAGTTTCGAAGGTGCCGCACCCAATTACCATATGAACCTTGGCGTGAGCGATATCTGGACCCTCACCAGCGGGCTCTCGGTAAACATGGCAAGCGGCGGGCTCTGGCGTGTCAATTCGGGCACGATATCAGTCACGAATGAAAACGGCAATGCCACGGCCACCTTCGGGTCGGCCGACACCCGTGGAAGCTTGCGTTTCGACGGGGGCACCCTGGAAGTCGATGTTCTCAACGTCACCGGTGCCGCCGGCTCCAATAATCAGGGACTGATCGCGAACAGCGGGCGTCTGGACGTGCTGAACGGTTCCACGATCACGACTCCTCATAATCTGGTATTCGGCGCAGTGACAGGCAATACGTTTACCGCAAACTTCCTCGGCGGAACCAATTCATTCACCGCTCCGTCGACTTGGATCGGAGGCAATGGAAAAGGCATTGTCACCGTGGGCGGAGCACAAACGACCCTCTCGCTGAACGGCACAAGCCTTCTAATGGGGGGCAGCGCGACGGGAGGCGGCAGCACTCTGACCATCAACCAGGGAGCCAAGGTGACCTCCAATCTTACTTCCGGCGTTGCTATTGGCAACAACGCCTCGGCGTCGGGAAATATCATGACGGTGACGGGAGCCGGATCGGACTTCACAATGACGACGGGCAATTTCGCCATCGGCACCAGTTCCGCGAATAACGAACTGATCGTTTCCGACGGAGGCTCCGTTCATCTGACCGAAGGCCGGAATACCTATATCGGTCAGGGCGCGAACGCCTCGGGGAACACCCTGACGGTGACTGGAGAGAATTCCCTCTATCAAACGGGAACCACTGAGACCAGCAGCTACATTGCGGTCGGATTCAGCGGCGACGACAACGAGCTTGTGGTGACCGATGGCGGACGCGTGAGCACCTATCAGCTCTTTGTCGGATTCAGCGCCGGAGCCACGGGGAACTCGGTGACCGTGACCAACGGAGGCGTTCTGGAAGTGGCTGGCGGAGGGTTGGTCACGAACCACGATGTTTCCAATACGATCACCGTCAGCGACGGCGGCGTATTGCAGTTCACGACGGCCACACCACTCATTACGACCAATAGCGGAGCGGGCGGCGACATCACGCTGGGGAATGGGGGCGTAGTCTCCTTCCGCGGAGTCTCAAACGTATCGGCGGCTCCTGTGGCCGGCCTCACCTACAGCGGTGAAAGCCATACCTTGCGGCTGGACGATGCTCAGAATGCCAGCGTGGCCACCCAGACCTTTGGCGACTCCGGCACCTACTCCCGGCTTGAACTGAGGAACAACGGCACCTGGAACAGCAGCGGCACCCTGATCATTGGCAACGGAGGCGAACTGACCGGCAGCGGGACCGTCAACGGCGACGTCAACGTACAGTCCGGCGGACTGCTGGCAATCGGCGAAAGCCCGGGAACGATGACCTTCAATGACAACCTCATTCTGGAGAGCGGGAGCGTCAGCGCCTTTGAGATCGACGGACTTACCGGGGGCCTCTTCGATTTGGCTCAGGGCGGAGACGGAACCCAGACCGTGACGTTCGACGGCACCTTGAACCTGATCTTTGGCGCCGACTTCGACCTGCTCGGGGATGTGCAGCTCTTTGACTTCGAGAACTATCTCGGGAATTTTGCAGAGATCAACATTACCGGACTCGCTGATGGATACTTTGCCGAATTCAATGCGCTGAACGGCGTGGTCACCGTCACCGTAATTCCGGAACCGGGAACCTGGGCATTCGTGGGTCTCGGTCTCGGTGCGATCATCCTGCGTGCGCTGCCTCGCCGCCGTCTCTCCTGAAATGCAAACTTCTTTACAGAGAATCCTCATGTTGAACCGTCGCTCCCTATTTGCCCTTGCCATCGCCACAACCGGCCTCATGGCCTTCAACCTGCCTCAGGCGCAGGCTCAGTTAACCGTCATCGAAGCAAACTTCGACGAGGTGGTTGCAGGCGCCCGGCTGACGGTGGGCGGAGGAAAGGACGCGGCGGGTATCCGCCCCGTGGAAGGGCGGTTCCGCGCCTTTGTTCAGGACGAGGCTGAAATCGTTGCGGGCTGGGATGGGAACGCGATCCAATTCCAGGACAGCGTCGAAAACGCCGCACTGCGGCTGCTATTTGAGACGCGCGATGTGGACCCGATTACGAGAGGCGTTCTGGAGATATCGCTGGAGTTCCGCATCGACGGGGGAGAGGGCGCTCCCTACAGCGGCGCTCCACTCCAAGTCTCCCTGACGGCTCCCACGCAGGGGCATTTTCTGGTCGCAACGATCCTCGGTAGCGATGGCCACATCTGCCATACCAATCGCGATACGCCTCCCGCGCATGAAGGCATGGCGCGCGGCGAAGTAATAGTTCCGGGCACCGTCTATCGCTTGAAGCTGGTCGTATCGCTCGATAGTTCAACGTACGACATCGAGGTTCTGGAAAAGGAAAGCGGGAACGTGGTTTCGCAGGCTGCCGCGCAGAAGTTCATCCCGATTCCCGAGCTGGAGCACAACGGAATCGGGGCGAACCTGCTGAATGTCTACGCGGGCAGCCCGGATTTCTCGCAGGGCCTCAATCCGCCCATCACCGTGACAGTGGACAACATCCGCATGCGCCATCTGGAGCAGCCCTGAAAAGAACAGAACCGCTAAGACATCCCCCGAAGATTTAATATGAGATTTGCCCCCCGAATTCTGGTAATCGCCATTGGCCTGCTGGCTATGATTGCCCCTGGCCTCCTACAGGCTAAAACCACTGCCAAACCGCCGGTGAAACTCGGCATCGCCCGATTTAGCGACGCGGCCAAGCGGGACGTGGAGTTTCAGCAGTATGAGTGGATGCAGCCCGCCTTCCGCGAAGAACAGATCGAGGCATCTCTCATGCCCAGAGAGCCATTTTACAGTCCCCGTGTCAGTCGGGAGCAGTTGGACGCGCTGCTGCGGGGATACCATGCCATTCATCTGATCACGACCGAGGAGCATTTCACCATGCTGACTCCGGAACTGAAGGCGCATGCCCGCATGGTGGGAGAGGCATTGGCAGATTACGTGAAACAGGGCGGAGGATTATTCCTGAACGTTCAGGCGGTCCGGTATCCCGGCAAGATGGACGAGGAATACTGGAATGCCGTGCTGGAGCCGCTCGGGATGCGTGTGCTGCACGAGGGGGTCTTTGACAAGACCCGCACCTTTGAACACGTGATCATGTATGGAAAGCAGCCGGAAGTCTTCTGGTTTACGCGCAACCTCGCGGATTCCGGCTCGCCGCTGCTGCGGGGGGTGAAAGGGCTCTGCCTGCCGAGGCGCAGTTCCGATGGAACACCGGGCACGCTGGCAGTGGAGTACTCCGGCGCGTGGAACGTGGTGGTACGAGGAGAGAAAGAGGCCGGAAGTTATGTCACCCCCGCGGATAACAACGTCCGGACGGAAGAAGTGGGCACCTATGCGGAGGAGCCGCCCATCGTAGCCAGCCGCAGCCTCGGAAAAGGGCGGATCGTTTCCTATCCCGTGGCCCGGATCTATACCGGCATGAATCACCGGAATCCGATCTGGCCGGAGATCGTCGAGAGCCGGGGGAACCCGAAGAAGGAATGGCCCAGCGACGGCATGCGGTTGCAACTCAATGCCTACCGGTGGCTGGGAGAGGCGGCTCTGGAGAACCCGGCACTGGGCACGCACCGGATTGCACCTGCGGTTCCCATTCGCTATGCCGAGTCCGTGAGCTGGGATAACCAGCCTTTCCGTTCCATTCGCTCCAGCGATTCCGGGGCGGAAGAGGCGAAGGGCATCTTTGGCGCGCGGAGCAGCTTCAGCGATGGCAAGGGGACGGTAGAGGAGTACGTGCAGGCAGCAAAGAAAGCCGGCTTGAAATTCATCGTCTTTAGCGATCCGCTGGAGAAGCTGACCGGAGAAAAACTCGAAGCCCTGAAGAAAGCCTGCGCCGAGGCAAGCGCGGCCGGGGATTTCTATGCCAGCCCCGGAGTGCAATTCACCGATGGAGCCGGAATCCGCTGGGCCATCTGGGGGGAGCGTCTGGTTTATCCATCGGAAACCTTCAAGCCCAAAGTTTCAAACCGGATCTACCCCCTCTGGGACGGCCAGCGTATCCTTGCGCGAGGCGCTTATATGGACATCTGCGGTCAACCGGGTAGCGGAGTGCTTAGTTTCAAAGAATTACGGGCCAACAAGACCCATCCGGAAAATCTCTGGTGGTATTGGCACTATTTCCCGCGGGTTTATGAAGACAATAAACTGGTGGAAGATCAGTTTGGCGAGTTCCTCTACGGCCTCAGAGACATGCGGAAAGTGGCCATTGCTTCCTATACCGGCATCGACAGCCCGGAGAAGGTGGAAGCGGCGGCCCATCGGTACTATACCAGCCTTCCCGATATGGAGTCGGTCCGCAAGGCGCTGAATAGCCACTTCCAGAAGAATGTCTATGGAATGCCCTGGTGGTCAAACTTTTATGTCAGCGAGGGACCGCGCATCGTAGAATGGAATGTGGTGAATCCGCAGATGGAAGAAAACTGGCGCTACACGAAGGGAGGGCAACGCGTGCGCCTGAAGCTGGAGGTAACCTCAGACCTCGGGATCGTCGACGTCAAAGTCCATGATGCCGACCTCGGCGTGGTGCGGAGATTTTCCGGCAAAGGAGAGAAAGCGGTCACCCGGGAGTTTGAGATGGTGCATGACAGAACGCGATATCTTACCCTGGAAGTGACCGACACGCAGGGGCGGAAAGCGTTTTCCCAGTATTGGCACATCTATTCCTATAAACAGGGATTGTTCCGTTGCGGGGATAACCTGAACATTCTCTCCGCCGTGGGAATGCAGTGGCACCCGGATCGCAATCAGTTCTTCGATGCCGCAAGGAACTTTCAGAACGGATGGGGATTTGGGCTTGAGGGGTTCGACACCAGCATCCCCCTCCTGCCAATGCCGGAGGCCCGCTTGCAGGATACGGTGAACCTCAGAGGAGTGGGAGCCTATCCCATGCCGGGTAACGCCCCCGGGATGACCAGCAAGATCATGGACGTGGAACTGAGCAGCTATAACATGCAGATTGCTTCGATGAAGCTGGAGAATCTGGCCGAGCGCTTCAATACGGACACCCGTCCCGCGCCGGCGCTCGCTTCATCACCCATCGACGTCTCTGAGAACGAATATTTCCGCCGCACGCACCGGCTGATCTCTCTGGAGGATCGGGTGGACTGGTATACCGCCTGGAATCATCGGCGGGGGAGGGAGGGGCGCAAGGATTATCAGGGCTCCTTCAACTGGCACGAGGGAGAAATCGAATTCAGGAAGGACGTCGTCTTGCAGGGGGCGGTCCCGATTCCGCTGGTGCGGATGACCTGCCCTCATGACGTGGAGCAGAACTGGGGCACCCATTTCGTCGTCGCCTCAAGCCCGGGCGAAGTTCAAGAGGTTCTGCTCACTCCGGGCAAACGGGAAATTGTGGAAGGCACCATCGGAGCAGGCGGCTTCGTCAGTCAACTCCCCTCGCTGGTGGGCTATCAGGCATTTCTCGCGGGGCCCGGAACGGAGTATGCGTATCGGGCCGACCTGCCCAACAGCATCGTCATCGGGCTGGGGCGGGACGGTCAGGAAGTGAAGGCGGGGACGGTTTTCAAATACCGGTTCGCCGTGGGTGCCTTTACGGATACAAAGCCGGATGCCGGGCTGCTTCAGCATACGGCCCAAGCCATGAATCTCGGAGGCGGCAGCGACGGGTACCCCTTGAAGGTGGAGGTTGGCACTCTCAAGGACGCCGGATTCTTCCTGACTGTGAAAGCGAAGGAGAACGAGGCGCGCTTCAACGCCGGACCGCAGAAGCTCATCATCGACCTGCCGATGGTGGTGGAAGGGATTGAGGACAATGGCTGCGTGGCAGTATATACCACCCGACGACCGTGGTTCCGCTTTGTCTCGACGGTGGGAGACAGAGCCTATTTTCAGGAACCGATTGATGACGAAAACACAATCTGGGCGGGCAATCTTTTCATGGCGGATCACAAGGAGATCCGGTTGACCGCGGTCATCGACGGGCAGAACCGGAATCGCAAACCGTTTCTGGAAGTACACAACCCGACGGAGAAGCCGATAGAGACGACCATTCGCTCACCACGCCACGCGCCGGAGTTCGGCGGAATGAGCGCAAAGGTTCGCATTCCGGAAGGAACGAGCATCCGGCTGAATCTTGAAAATGGAACGCTGACGCCGCAAGAGGGAGAATAGACCATGAACACGCGCCGACACTTTCCAGTCCGTTCAGGAGGGCTTTCCCTATCGTCCGTCCGGTCCGCTCTCCCATCCGCGATGACTTTGACGGAACTTCTGGTGGCGCTGGCGGTGATTAGTGCTCTGGCTGCGCTGCTGTTGCCGGTCGTCAACAAGGTGGTCTCGGTTTCAAAAAGAGCCGCCTGTATCCAGAACATGAAGACGTATCATCACGCAATCATTACCCACGCGAATGATCATAACGGGCAGATCGTTTTCGCATCGATTGCCGGTCAGGACATCTGGCAGGGGATTCTGGTCAAAGGCGGCTATCTGCCGACCCCCAAGAAAGGCGGCAACTTTGTTCCGCACGGCTTGCGCTGTCCGGCCAACCCCGCGGGGTATCAGCCGGGAGAACGCAGTCCCGGCGGAGCCCTTAAATTCAAATACGGCACCCCCAACTATCTTTATAACATCCTGGCTGGAACGCCGGAGACTCCCAACCGGCCGCGTCTGGCTCAAATGCTCTCCAGCAAGAAGGCGCTTCTCTTTGAGGGAGGAGAGGTAAAAACATGGGGCACCCCCTTCCGCTGTAACTACGCCCTCCAGCCCAATACTCTGACCTTCAACCCGGACACGGCCAACTACGCAATCGCCGACGTCCATGAAGGAAATTCCCATGTCATCTTCTGGGACGGACATGTGGAAACCTTCAAGCAGGGGACGATTGACCATCAGATCGCCCAATGGACCACTCCATAGCGATGAGGAATTCGTGGGTGCAGGTGGAATGCTTATCCGCAGTAATTTATGAAAAATGACGATCTGATCGCTTTTCTCCAACCGGTTCCGAATCGCTTTCACCCGGCGGAATGGCGCGATGCGACAGGGACGGTTCAGGACATCACGAGCGACCCGGAGAAGCTGATCATCCGAACCACGCTTCCGGCGGGCATGTATCGAGGCGTTCTCGTCACACAGGACGGAGCGTTTGACATGCAGAGCGCCATGATCAGGATGACGCGTGCGCCGGACGGTGAGTGCATTCCCTTCGGCCCGTGGGATCTTGATCATCTGGAGAATGTGATGGCCGTTCCTATGACATTGGTAACGGTCAACGACCGTTTTCGCGGCGGGCTCTGGTTTTCCATGCCGGGGCCGGATCAGATCGCCGCCGGAGTCCTGACGGCGGATTTTGGATTTGAACACGAAGGCGGCGAACTGGAACTCGTCATGGCCCTGTCCCCCCGGGATCAGAGCCGCATTTCATGGGAAGCCATCAAGTCGCTCGCATTGCGCCGGGACGACCGTCCCACCCGGGAGTGGAAACCGCTCACTTCGCGCAGGCCCCGGTTTTTCACAGCGGGTCTGGACCGTGAAGCGCTTGCGCAAAAGCTGCGGGCGCATGAAGGATTCGCGGCGGCAAAAAAGCTACTGGAGCCCCCTGTGGAGGAATGGAAACTCTATCACGGGCAGAATGACGGGGTCTTTGATCTGGCCTGTGTGATGGGCTATGCCATCGGAGATGGGGAGATCCTCTCCAAGGCCAAACGCGCCCTGCTGACTCTCTGCGAGGCAACGACCTGGAGCGGACGCCCCGACCCGTTGCTGATCGGCGGGGATAACGATCGCGGCATCGGCTTCAAATTGTCGGTGGCCGGTGTAGGCTGGGAATTTCTCAAAGACATCCTTACGGAACAGGAACGTGCGGTCGTGCGGAACAAGGTGGAGGAATACCTGGGCAAGATGACCGACTTTACCGTCCTGCAGCGGGGCTACATGGGCTGCCCGACGCCGGACGAGCATTCGCTGGGCACGTGGTGGGGTGTGGGCGTCGCCTGCATGGCTTTTTATGACGAACTGGCGATTGCCAGAAAAGCGTTACCCTTCTTCCACGCGTTAATGGTGGAGGGACTCAAGATGTTCTCCTCCAGCGGAAAGGAACCGTGGGCAACCTTTCAGCCGATCTGGCCAGCCCGTTATTTTGCCGCAGCCATTGAGTTTGGCGGACACATCCGGGAAGTGGACGAGAGTCCGTTTCTGGATCATCTGGCCGGAGCATTGCTAACCTGCTTCCGCTCGCCCAATAGTCAGGAAATGCAGCGAGGCTTGCGCACCGTGGAACATCGGGTGCTGATGGCCTTTCTGAACGCATTTCATCCCCTGCCACAGGTCCCCTCCATTTACCGGGCCTTTGTGGAAGAGGAACGCCGTCAGGCGGGAAAGGTTCACTGGGGCATGTTTGATCTGCTTTACGGTCCCACGGAACCGGTGTCCCCCGCGGCCTTTCCGGATGCGCCCCTCTTTAGCCGGGATACCGGCGATGTGATTGCCACCGTGGGCCCCAAACGGGTTAACATCCAGATCAACGGTGGAAACCAGACCGGAATGCGCAACAGCTTCCGCCTGCAACCGCATAACCGCGAGCGGGCGCGTTCCTTGGGAGATTTCATTCTCACCGTGGACGGCGACCCCGTGCTGCTCAAGATCCAGGGCAGTTACGGCATCTTCAGTGCCCAGCGCAATGCGTTGTGTTTTGAGGAAGGGTGTCTGGAAGGCGAGGGGCAGTATCTGCATGGGGACATTCCTGCGGAGCGAAGCAGCTTCCTCCGGAGGTTCTGCCTTGGCGAGCGGTTCATTTATGCCGACGTGAACCTGACCCCCGCGTTGCAGAAGAAGCTGAAGATCCATTACGCGCAACGCACTTTTCTGGTGGACCGGAAGACCGGCGTCATCCTCATTCATGATGCGTGGAAGTCCGCCGATCCGCTGAAGGTGGGAACGCACCTGCATTGCTGCGGGCAGATCACGGAACAAGGTGAAGGCCGTTACCGGCTGACAGGAGGGCAGGCGAATACCATCGCGGGCATCAAGTTCGGAGATATGGGGCTGACGGACGACGAACGGGGCGAGATTTACGCGCAGGTTCTGGCGGTATCCGGAGACTGGACGGTCCGTTGGGGCGAGCCGCATTGGTTTCCCTCCTACATCTACGGACTGAACGGAGTAGCGGGGCAGAAGTTTGAGAATGCCCATTACCCCAAGCTGCAACGCTGGCGGCTGGAGCTGAACGAACGGGTCCGCGAAGGGGAGATCCTGTTTGCCCTGAGTCCGGAAAATGAGCCGCTCGCGATGCGGGACGGCCGGGTGATCCTGCCGGAGGGAGCGGTTTATGTTCCGGGCGGCGAAGTCGCGGGCGACCACTGGAGCTGCTCCGCCGAGGCGGTGGCGCACGACCGGCATGGCAGGCAGGTCATGTCCCTTGGCGTCACCCGCTGGAATTCGGACGGCGGGGAAATGAGGTTCAAGGTTCCGGTGGATCTCTGTTTCGACGAGGCGGGAAAGAGCGGGGTGATCCATTCGCCCACGGCTGATCCGCTAGACTCCGTCTCGGGTTTCCGGATGGGGTCCCCGGTGCGGGCTCCCAATGCTCCACGGTCCCTTTTCACCACGGAACTCTCCTTCCACTTCATCGCTTAATCTCATGGAATCTACTTTATCGAACCGAACGAAATCGCAGGCTACGCCGCTTCCCCGGCCCGAAGCGGAGTTGTCTTCGCAGGAAGCACGGACAGAGGCTTATTTAAGGCAGGCCGCGGAAGTCGCGCGTCTCTGGTACGACGATTCCGGTCGGTGGACCCGACCGGGCGTTCCCGTTGAAGCCCGGGAGCGGTACTGGATCGCCCCCGCCTTCCTCCGCAACGGAGCGGGTGCGCTCGGTAACGCCGTGGCGCGCATGGCGGAGGTGGAGCAATATTCCTCCGGCCGGTTTAATATTTTCACCACGAATATTGCCATTTCGCTATTGGCACAGGAGTCGGATCATCTGGAGCCCGACGTTTATTCAGAACTGAGCGCCATCGCCCGGGAAGGGCTGGGGTTCAAGCCCGGTAACCGGCAGCCGGATTTCCAATTTCAGGGATTTAACGATAACATGCCTGCCAAGGCCACGATGGGGCTGATTCTCGGAGGCGAACTGCTGGGGCTTCCGGACGCCGTGGAATATGGCATCTGGAATCTCAAGCAACTGCGGGCCATGCTGACACGGCGGGGGATCAACAGCGAATTCAACTCCCCGACCTATTCCCCCCTAAGCATCCGTGCCATCAGTGAAATTGCCGAATTCACGTGCAACGAAGAGGCCCGGGAACTGGCCCTCAACATTGAGGCGCGCTTGTGGATTGATCTGGCCGCCCGCTTTCACCCGGAGCTGGGGGTGCTGTGCGGCCCGGGGTCCCGCTGTTACACGGCGGATAATGTGGCCCAACTGACCTGTGCGGCCATGCTGTTCTGGTTTGTCCTGGGAGACCGGGCGACACCGTCGCCGATGCGATTGTTCGATCCGGAGTGCGATCTGGTCCTGCATCACTGCGGCTCGCTGACCTTTAACGTTGCGCAGGCCAGCTATCTGGCCACGGGGCACTATCATATTCCGGATGCGGCGTGGCAACTGCTGGAGCGCAAGCCTTACCCATTCCGGGCCCGTGCGACTTTTGAAAGCGGGCATCGCTCCCCAACCTTTCCCGCGCTCCCAGGTTCAATTGACACCTACATGGAGCCAGATTTCGGGATCGGCTGCGCTTCGTCCCCTTATTCAGAGGGAATGGTGAACTCGGGCAGCCTCTGCTATCAGGTCACTTATCGGCGGACGCCGGAGGTGCGCTCCTACCGCGAGATCGGCACGGTCTTTCACAAGATGCTCTGCGGGGAAGAGCCCGGAATGCTTGCGGAGGTCCCTCCCTATCGCGGGGAAGCGGATTACCTGCCCACATGGGGACGCTCGCTGACGATTCCGGTGGGGCGAACCGCGTTGGTGCTGACGCAGCCGCACATGGCGCTGGCGGAGCGGGAGATCTGCAAACTGAGCGATGCGGTGATTTTTTCCGCCCATTGGGGTGGAGCGGATGAAGTGCTGGTGGGAGGAGAGGCGCGGCCGGGCTGGTGCGGAGACGCGCAACCCGGCGAGTGGATTGTCTGTCGCCGTGGACGTCTGCTGATCGGTTTGCGGCCTCTGGCTTACAGCCGCCATCTGGGACAGCCGGTCATCCGGTTGCGGCGGAATGAAAATTACGAATGGCTCGATATCGGTTTGTATGAGGGCGCCGCCCGGAAACCGACCCGGGAGGAGTTATCCCTCTGCTTCGGCGGCTTTGTGGCAGAGCATGCGAGCGTGGACGACTATCCGTCGTTACAGGCATTCGCGGAGTTTCTGGCACAAGCCCGATTCGGAGATTATTTCTGGATCACGCGGCGCGTTCGCTATCTCCGGAGCGGGTTGGATCTGGAGGTTTCGTGGGACCCTTGCGCCCTGCTGCCCCGGTACGCAACGATCAATGGACGGCTGCTGGAGTCGCCAATGGTCGAAATCGATGGCGTTTCCTCCGGGGAGATTCCTTTCACAGATCCGCCGGACGAACCGGTGCCTCTGTTTTTCCCGTGGCGGGATTTCACACTCGGCTGGGAGGCCCCCGGAAAGCCGTGGAATAGTCCCCCATGGGCAATCGGAGATCGGGGGTAGTCAGGCAGTAGAACGGAACCGAGGACGACTATGAAAAACGCAGAATTTGCTTTTCGCGGGTACCATTACGACATCGCACGCGGCGCGTACCTGCGCCCCGCCTCTTTTAAGGAGGCCATACGACATGCGGCGAAGTGCGGCTACACGCACTTTCTCCCCTATCTGGAAAACATGATCCGCCTGCCCCCGATGGAAAGGGCCTGCCCGGAGGTTGCCTATTCATTGGATGACTGGAAAACGTTCGATGAAACGGCTCGGGAAGCGGGGATCGAACTCGTGCCCTCCTTCAATGTCATCGGGCATACGGAGGCGATCTGCGCCGCTTACCCGGAACTGGCGGGACCGGCGGGAGGGCGGGAGCTGGACGTTGACCGGAAAGAGACCCGGGAATGGATGTTGTCGTGTCTGGAATCGTTCTGCTCCGCTTCGCAGGCGCGCTATTTTCTGATCGGTGGCGACGAATGGCAGGTGCCCGATCACCTGCTGGAGCGACATGCCGGCCGGATCGGGGAATTGTGGGCCGAGTCTGTCAACGCCGCCGTTCAGTTTCTCGTGCAGCGGGGGCGGATTCCTTTGGTCTGGCATGATATGCTGCTGCATTTTCCGGAGGCCCTGAACGTCTTGTCCCGAGAAGCCGTGGTGATGTTCTGGTTTTATGATGAAGATGCGGATTATCCGGCGCTGGAAACCTTCCGGCAGCACGGGTTCCGCACCATCATGGCTTCGGGCTGCCTGGGGCATCTGGATCGGCGGCGGTCGGACGCGGTGCAATGCGCCATTGCGGCGGGGCGGCGGCATCAGGTGGACGGATTCTTAATGACCTCCTGGACCACGGGTCCGTGGGAGTCGGCGCGGGCCACAATGGAAATGACGGCGGAGCTGCTGGCGGGAAAAGAACGCCCGGCGGAAGCGGACGCGCTTTCCGCCTACATCCGGACGAAGCGGGGAGGCGCTGCTTCATCCGCTCTGGATCAACTCGATACGTGGACCCGCTATCCCGACTATCGCGCCTGCCTGCAAGCTGAATTAACCGGCGACTCCGAAACCGAACGGCGGCTTTTTGAGAAACACCAATATCCCTGCGGCCCTTTTTACGACGCCATCGGACGCCCGGGAGCGGCAAAACCGGCCGGGACCATAGCGACCCCGGCGGGAACGCAGGATCGTTTTGCGCTGGAGGTTAGCGAAGCGCCGCAGACCGGACCCGCTCTGCGATTCTTCAACGGAGCGGAAACGTTCGTCATTTATCCGCGCTACGGTGCGACCTTGCAGGACTGGCGTTCGGGCAGTCACCGTCTCATCGCGCACACTCTGCCCGGTTTTCTCGCCGCCAACCCGTTTGCCCCCGGCGGATATCGCAGCTTTAGCAGGGCCCTGGGGTTCCGGCCCATCTGGGCGCTTGGAACGCACCACAATCCGTGCATCCTCTGGCAGCATCCCTATACATGGCGGCGTCTTGAGTGTTCCGAAGGCATTGGTGAGTCGGAAATCGGGGTGGAACTGACGCTTTCCCTCGGACACTGCGAAGTTCGCTATGAAGTGCGGATCGAAGCGGGAAAACCGGGCTTCTCCTTCATAGCGCAGGCCACTCCCCAGCGCGGCGGACTCTACGGCGCATGGAGCTTTAACCTGCCATTGGTACTGGAAGACCCCGGGCATACCCGCATCGAATGGAATGGCACCGGAAGAGCCGTTGACGATGTGGAACCGGGATGGCTGGGCGGCGTTCAAACCATGAGACTGGCCACGCCGGGCTGGAGGCTGGACATCGTGCCGGAAGCCGGAGAAGCCGCAGGGTATTTTATCGACCGGGGGAGCGCGGGGTTCACGCCCGATCTACACGGTCGCTATCAGATTCGTGAGGCCGGAGAGACCGTCACGGCCCGATGGCGATTTTCGGTCGGCGGTGAGACCGGACATTCTTTAGCACAGGACCTATGAGTCAGAAAAAAATCCGTTTTGCGATCATCGGAGCCGGGCTGATGTCCCGCCAGTCGCACATTCCCAATCTCCTTCAAATGGAGGAAGCCGAGCTGGTTCTCTGTTGCGATACCGATGAAGCCGCTCTGGCTCAGTGCCGCGAGCAGGCCCCGGGCGTTCGCACCTGCACAGAATACCGCCAAGCCATCAACGACCCTCAAGTGGACGCGGTAATCCTTGCCACCACCGAGCATTTCCGCCTTCCGCCGGTGGAGGAAGCCATCCGGGCAGGGAAACCCGTCTACACGGAAAAGCCGATGGCTCGCAATCTGGAAGAGGCTTACCGGATTCGGGATCTTGTGGAAGCCGCCTGTCTGCCCTTCTGCGTCGGGCATAACCGCCGCTGTTCGCCCGCGCTGGTGGAAGCGCAGCGGCTTTTCACCGCTCACATGAACCGTCCGTCTCCCTGCCCCTGGCGGTTCCGGAGGGAGGGACTTCCACCGCAGCTCGAACGGGAAAGCGGCTTTGGCTCCGTAGCCATTCATGTCAACGACGACTGGTGGAGCTGGAAGCCGGTGCATGTTCAGGGACAAAACGCGGAGATCGGGCTCCTGCTTTCTGAAAACACCCACTTTGCTGATGTGGCCTGCTGGTTTCTACAGAGCGAACCGCTGGCGGTGACCACCACCTTTACCGGCCTGACCTTGCATCAGGTAGCCATCGAATTTGAAGGCGGCCACATGGCCACCATTCATTCCAGCGCGAACGGCTCCTTTGGCGCACCCAAGGAGCTTTACATTGCCACCGGCCGGGGCGCGACCGTCACCGTCGATCATATGCTGGAAGTACGCACCGCAGGCATTGAAGGAGCGCCACAGATCAAAACCTATCCCATGATCAACGACCGCCATCCGGAAATCGGCAGGGAAGGAGGCTTGCACGGCTGGCTCAGGAAAAAGGAAGCCGCCTGCCGGGAAGCCACCCTTGCCGGGAACCCTCTGCTGCAATTCGGCGCAGACCCTGACAAAGGACATCTCAGGATGTTGGGGGAATTCGTCCGCGAAATCCGCGGAGAACGCCCCGCGGTGAGCCCCGTGGGGGATGCGCTACGGGCGCTGGAGATCTGTGTGGCCTCAGTCCATTCCAAGCGCGAAGGCCGTCGGGTAAGCATTCGCGAACTTTCCTGATAACGTGACTAAAGCCGCTTCAGCAAACGCAACGATTGTGGCCCTTGATCTTGGTGGAACCTGGATGAAGGGCGCTTCCGCAAGGGCTGCCAATGGCCGTTGTCTGGACCACTCCGCATTCCAGCGCAAAGCCAATCCTTTAAGCCGGGTGGAATCCGCAGACGATTTTGCCCGGGAGATCGCGGACTTCTGTCTCGAACTGAACTCGGGCACGGCCCCGGGAGCGGTTGCCATTGCCACCGCCGGAGAGGTGAACTCTGCCGGCAGCCACTATCTCTGCGCGGGGGAACACCTCGGGGTCATGCGCGATAGCGCGTGGATCGAACGACTTATCGGGTTGCTATCCTGCCCGGTCGTTCTCATCAACGATGCAGAGGCTTACCTGCTTGGCGTCTCCGAATCGGGCGCATTGCCCTGTATGGGAAACATCGGAGCTTTTGTGGTCGGAACCGGCCTGGGGTTCGTCATGGTCCGGGATGGACGGTGGTGGAAACCGGCAAGGCGATTGCTGCACGTCGGCGCCATCGAAACCCCCGAGGGCGGAATGGATCGGCTCGTAAGCGCCGTTCGAGCCACGGAAGGTGGCGTTTTTCAGGGGGGCGATTCTCCAGAGCGCGAGCGTTATCTGGACAACCTCACCGGCGTGGTCGCGTCTATCGTGCATTTGATGGTTCTGGACCATGTTTTTCTGGGCGGCGGTCTGACGGACGCTGCAAAGGCCGCCGGAATGGATCTGGCGGGCGAAATCGCAAAACGCCTGCGGGGGAGGCTGCTGCCGGGGTTTTCAGTTCCAAAGCTTTCCGCACCGTCCGGCGGAAACGCGTTCATCCTCCGCGGAGCGCTTGCCTTGGCGGCGGGATTACAGGAAACGGAACCGGCGCGTTACCGGGGGGACTTCGGAAATCTGGCCACCGAGTCCGCCTGCGAAGGTCTCCCTCTGGAAAAATGGTCGGCGGAGGCCATTGCCGCCCGTCTGGCTGCCGAGGAGAACGCGGCGGCAGATCGCTTTTGCGGATCGGCGGCGGCTCTTGGTCAGGGGGCGGAATGGATTGCCGAAGCCCTCCGCTCCGGAGGACGGGTGATCTATCTGGGAGCCGGAACGAGTGGGCGGCTGGGAGCTTTGGACGCCGTCGAAATGCCCTGCACGTATGGATTGCGTCGGGACCAGTTTGTTGCCGTGATCGCAGGCGGGGTCGCGGATGCCTGCCTGAGTATCGAAAGCGATTTCGAGGAGGACGATTTCAGTATTAGGGAACTTCTGGTCTTGCAACCCTCTTCCCGGGATGTGGTGATCGGTATCTCCGCCAGCGGAACGGCTTTTTTCGTCCGTTCCGGGCTCGCCTTTGCCAAAGCGCGCGGAGCAAGGACCATCTTCCTGCATGAGGCGGAGTTGCAGGACGAGCCGTGGGTGGACCTTTCCATCAGGTTGCAATCGGGGCCGGAACTCATCCGCGGTTCGACCCGCATGAAATCAGGCACCGCCACCAAAAAGGCCCTCAATATTCTTTCGACCACCTCCATGATCCTTTTGGGCAAGGTCCGAAGCGGAGAGATGATCGACCTGCATTGCACCAATGCCAAGTTGAAAGACCGGGCGGAGCGGATTCTTAGCGTCCTGCATGGCACTTCCCGGGAGGAGTCGCGCAAATTGTTACAGCGACACCGCTATCATCTGCGTTCAGCCCTCCTGGGGGAAGACGCCGGTTCCGCGTTTCATCATCCATCTCCGGCATCGAAGCCTCACCCGCCTCATTAAGAGAAATCGACCGGGGGAGGCTCCAGTGTTGCACCGAGATTCTGCCGATGAAATCGATCAGGTCGCCAGCACCTCTCCATACGCTTCTCCCAGCGTTTTCCACGCCAAATCGGGGTCGGGCGCCTGAAGAAAGCTCCCTTGCCCCGCCCGATAAGTCCACGAGAAGATGGATTCAATCCCGGCATCGGCGTAGCAATGCGCAATGGCCTTGATAAAGGAGATATCCCGGGGGCTTTCAAAATAGCTCATGATCCAGCGTTGAGGAATCTTGCCATGCCGCAATGCGAGCCTCACCGTTTTCTCCGCCAGTCTGCGATGAACCTCCAGAGAGGCGTCATAGCTAACCACGATGGAAGTGGAGAAAATGTCGTAGAGCGGATTCGCCGCAATCGCCTCCCAGTCGTCGAAACCGCGTTGATGGGACAGATAGTAATTATTCTCCGCAGGCAAGCTGCATTGGGTAATGCTCAGCCCGGCATTTCGCGACTTCGCGATCCGCCCCGCTTCGGAGAGCAGTTCATTCGCCTGATCGTGCCGGAACTGCCTGACCTGTTCGGTCAGCACCCGCGGCATTTCGTATCCATATTTCCTTTGGAAAATCTCCTGAGTGATGGGGCTGCGGCAGGTCCAGTCCGCCGTGCTCTGATAGCCAACCGGGTAGATCGGCATTGCATAGTGAGGCTCGTCCCAGAAGAACCCATCGGCATCGCAGTCGCGGGCAAGACGGTCTACAATCTTCCAGAAGTATTCCCGGAAAGCGGGCGACGACGGCGAGGCCGCTGAAAGAGGCTCGGCCGATACCGCAGTCCATTGGCGATCATGCAGGTGGCAATCCTGAAGGAACTTGCTCGGCGGCTCCCCTCCAAAGAACTTACCGATTCCCCAGGTATTCAGATAAACCTTCAAGCCCTGCTTCTTCGCCTCATCGACGATTTTGGGAATCGTCGGCTCCCAGAAGTAGAGATCGAACTCCGAGAGAGCAAGAAGAACGGACGTGCAGTGATGAGCGCGAATCTCTTCAAAATCGCGGCGGGCATGTTCCGGGTACGAAATGCCATAATAGCTAACCCCTGTTTCTTTAACGGCCATAACATCATCCTCCCTTTCTTAGAGAAACTTCACCCGTGGATTGTACCGCTTGCGCAGGGCCTCGTTTTTCCGGTCCCCCCCGGGGATATTGGCGCTGCTCCACACCGGCGGCTCGATTCCCCGTGAGATACAGGTTTTCACGCATTCGATCTCCAGCCGGTGAGCGATATAGAAATCAATGGTACTTGAGATTCCCGAGATCGGCTGACACAACCCCTCGACCTGAATAACCGTATCGCCAAACGGCACATAGTTCTCCAGGCAGACATCGGCGACATCGAAGAGATGCTTGCCGCTCCGGTGTCTGATCGGGAAATCCTTCGGGATCTCCCGTCCCCATTCGCTGGAGGAAACACCCACCACACGGGCTCCCTTTTCTTTAGCCCGCAAGGCGCAGTCAATGGTCGGCGGATTAAACCCATAGCTATGGAAGCAAAGCAGCAGATCTCCTGACTCCAGCCCGTAATAATCCACGAGCGCATCTCCCACGCCATGCCTCCGTTCATGGCTCAGGTACATATAGGCTGGAGTGACCGGATGAATCGCAAAATCGATCATCGGACAGAGATTGGCCAACCCTCCCGCTCGCCAGAAAAGCTCCTGCATCACCAGACAGGTATGCCCGCCACCGCCGAAAAGGTAAATCAGCCGGTCCTCGGCAATGGCGTCGGCCATCCAGCCCGCAGCACGTATCAGATTCTCATGCTGCTCGGCCTCAAATCGCTCGGCCAGTTCGTTAAATTTATTCAAGAAGCGTCGATCTGTTTGCATGATTACCATCGTGCCAGATCGATTATCGATTGGATTTCCAATCTGAATGACCGTACAAAATAAAACATGACTACGCTCGATCTGGTGAACACGACAGAGCGAACCATTCTTGACCTCTCCCTGCTTGGACTGCCCGGTCTCAAAGTGTTGGGGCGGTATGATTACAAAAGGCCGCACCCCGCACTGCCTTCGCATGCTCATGCCGACATGATGGAGATTTGTTATCTTCATCGCGGCCGACAGAAATACGAAGTGGAGGAGAGAGACTATCTCCTCAATGGCGGCGACCTCTTTCTCACATTTCCGGGAGAGCAGCATAGTACCGGCCCCGAGCCCGAGGATCGCGGGGTCCTCTATTGGCTCATTTTGCGAGTCCGCCAGCTACCCCGGAACTTTCTGGGGTACGCCGGAGATACCGCAAATATTCTGGCCGAGCGGTTAATGAAAGTCCCCACCCGGCATTTCCGGGCCCCGGCACGGACCCGAACCCTCCTGGAACGTCTCTTTCAATTCTATACACTGGGCATCCACGATCCACTCACCCGCATGGCGGCGGGAAATCAGCTCAGCGAGTTCCTCTTCGGTGTCATTAACGCTGCCGAGAAAGATGAAACAGCAAAGCGCGAGAAGTGGCTAACAGCGGTATTGCAATACATGGAGAACCATCTTGAGGAGCCTCTACAGGTTCCCGATTTTGCGGTCGTAGCCGGTTTATCGGTTTCGCATTTCAAATCGCGATTTCGCGAAGCCTTGGGAGCAGCCCCGGCGGAATACTTTCTGACACGGCGAATAAACCGGGCCCAGGAATTATTGGCAAACACCCATTCTCCCGTGACACGGATCGCCCACGACCTCGGATTCGGAACATCCCAGAGCTTCGCGACAGCCTTCCGACGCCTGACAGGAAGGACCCCAAGCCAGTTCAGAGCAGAAGTTGGTGGAGACCCAGTCCTTTGTCCGGGGTGTGGCGGGGGCGGGTAAACGTGTTTTACGAACTCAAGCAATTCGTATCGAAGAGGCCGCAAACGCGGCCCCGCGCGGTAGCGCGACGAAAGTCCAGACGCAGTCTGGTGGCGGAGAGGGGGGGATTCGAACCCCCGGTACCCTTTAGGGGTACGGCGCTTTA
>JBEBWR010000006.1:0-43440 GCA_040392045.1 Chthoniobacter flavus
AGACTTAGGATCTGGTTCCGCAAGGAGTAAGGGTTCGAGTCCCTTCCCCGGCACCACCTTGAGGCTCCTCAAAGTGGCTCAAAACCAGCATAAATATAGGGGTTTCCGGTATTTCCCTGAAAGCTCCGATTCTTTGGGAAAACCCCATTCTGGCACCCCTTGAGTGCACACAGTGCACATGAAAAGACTTCCCCGCTCTGGTAGCGATCTCTGGGCTGGTGAATGCAGGGTTGCATAATATCTCCTCCGGGATCATTGATCTCTTGTTCCAAAGAGGCGGTCGCCGCGGCTATAAAAAAGGTGAAAACGAGGAGAAACGCGGCTGAGAGGCGTTCAGGCTGGCAAACCAAAGATTGGGGCACCGATTTTTTCCGCACGGCACGCTTTTCCGCCTCCGGAATCGATATTCTTGGCAGAACACGAAAAACACCATGGTCACCTTCGCCAAAACACTGCCAAAGACGTCAAGCCGCGTTACCCGAAGCACAGCGCCTGCCGTCAACCGGAAGATCCGTCAGACGACGGAGCGGAACGTGGAGAGCTTTCACGGAGCGGATTCCGAAACCATCACCCGCCGCCTGGAGGAGCTGGATCGCGAGTGGGATATTGAGCGATTCATTGAGGTCGGCGCTTCGGTCCATGTACTCCTCGGCCTGATGCTCGGATGGCGGGTCAACAGGCGCTTCTATAACTGGTCGGCCTTAATCGCCTTTTTCGTCATCGGGCATGCTCTCTTCGGCTGGTTCCCGGTGTTGCCTGCCCTGCGGCGTCTGGGGATTCGTACCGAAACAGAAATTGAGGAAGAGCGGCTCGCCCTGAGGATTCTGCGTGGCGACTTTCACGACACCGATGATGCCCGTCAGGCGCTGGCTCAGGCCCGATTGAGTCTCGGACCCACGATCTCGGGCGCCGGGATGGAGGATACCAGATAGCGGCAGGCCGAGCCGCACAAAGCACTCTCCTGCGCGGCGGTTTACGGCTTTACCATAGAGGAGACGATGCTGGTCTTCCCGCTGGGCCATGTGATGTCGATCTTGAGGAGGATGAGGTAAGTCGAGGCGTCTCCTGCGGCGGTGGTTGACTCTGCTCTGACGTTTGCGGTGTAGAACGTCTCGGCGTTGGCGGCGTTGATCAGTTGGCGCTCTCCTTGCACGGTGAAGAAGTAGGGCTGCGCCGCGCCGTCGATGGGGGGAAGGTTTTTGGATTGGACGAGCGCAAGGGTTTGCGCGGTAATCTGGGAGAGCATCGTGTCGTTGGCCGATTCCCGGCTCGCTTGCATTCCGACGCCGAAGAGTGCCAGCAGGGCGACAAGGATGAAGGAGACAAGCCCAAGCGCGAGGGTCACTTCCACAAGGGAGAACGCTCGCTGTCGATGGGGGGAGGGATTCGGGCGTTTCATGGGCGTTTGACGAGCGGAATGCCGGTGGCCGGATTGATGATGATTTTATAGGCGTTGGCGGGATCGGCACCGTCCTTTTCCTGTTTAAGAAAGAGGACGGGCGGCTCCGGGGAGCCGCTCAGGAGGCGTCCGCCGGGGAGGAAAAGCGCGAAACCGTATTTTCCGGGAGGGATATCGGCTCCGTGACGCTTGAGGGTGGGGCGGGCTACGGTGGTGGTGTCGTCGGCTGAGGCGACGAAGATGGCGCTTTCGGTGGGATCCAGCGCAATGCCTTCGGGCATCCGCTCCCATTTGCTGATCTGTTTCCAGATGTTTTCGCGGCGCTCCATTAAGGCAAAGGTCTTGTTGGCATCGGTGTCGCCGTCAATGATCCCTACCAGCATGGTTACGGAGTTGTGGCTGCGCGCGGTTTGTCGAGCCATGTTCACCATGTCGCGCAGGAGGCTGCCACCGGTGGCAAGATTGCGGGAGCCGCTCATGCTACCAATCGAGGGGACGACGAGGGCAATGAGAACGCTAATGATGGAGATGACGAGCAGGAGTTCGACAAGAGTGAATCCCCATGAGCGGCGGCGCGGATCTGTGAAGTGAATGTTCATAGTCCCCAATCCTGTTCCTGAACGACGCGGGCCTTGCTGCCGTCTCTTTCTACAAGGCTCATTTTCTTTTCTTCGGCAACGACGTTGATGACGCCTGATGAGGTCTGGCGTACGCTTTGGCCAACAGCGTAGATGCGGAAGACATCACTGCGGGTGGTGGTGAGGGCGAGGACTTCTCCAGCCAGCGCTTCGCTCTCTTCACCGCCATCGGCGATGCCTTCGATTTCGAGCAACTCGCCCGGGTAAGCATAGAAGGGGGCGGCGTGCGTGGGTGCAACGCCGCTGTAGTCGACCCCGTTTGTCGCTGGTTTCTTTTGGATGATATTGGCGGCAAGCGTTGCGGCCCTGGCTTCGGTGATGATGCTGCCGCCGGAGGTTGTAGCCATTGCGTTGGAGAGCAACGCTTGCAGGGGAAGGGGCCGTTCGACGGGAAGATTAGCATCCTCGGTGAACGGGTAGAAGGTGGTATTGGGATTGATGCGACCGCCGACGGTATTGGGGCGAGGCCGGGTGGCGCTGGTGGTGGAGGGCTGTGGCGCTTCAAAGAGGTCCAGCATGGCCCAATCGGGCAGCATGGTTTTGCCTGCGTCGTTCTTGGGCTGCAAGCGCAGGGTGCGCCACGGCGTGCCGGGCGCGCCGGGCGTTGGCCCGATGACGCCGGTATGGAGAAACCCGAGCATTCCGACGGTGGTGATGGGCATTTGCATGCGCGGGGGACCGGCGCTCACGTCGGTGATCACGTTGTTCTGTGTATCCTGCTCCGGGCTGGCGGTGGACGCCTGGCCGACGCTCGTTGCGTTGGGGCTGCCCATCGTCGCGGGGCCTAGCTTCCAGTCACCTTTAGTATTATTAACGCGGGGATCATCGGAGGAGACGGACTGGATTTCGCTTAAAGATTTTCCTGGCTGGATGGGGTAAGGGATGCAGTCCGCGAAGGGGCCGGAAATGGGGGCGATGTTGTAACGAATATTAGTGGTCTGCTGGCTGCCGATAGCTACGCGGATACGTCCTTCGGGGGGGACGCCGCTTTGCGCGAATGAGGCTGGCTCGGGAAGGATAAAGGTTCTCATGATCACACGATAGTCGCCGGGGTTCATGGTGAGCGATGTCGTAGCGCTTCCCATGGCTTGCAGTTCCCCTTGGGTTACCTGATTTTCGGAAGCCGGTCCTGAGACATTGAAGAGTTTGCCGATGTACAGGCGGGTAGTGCTGAGATTGATGGGGCCGGGCATGTTGCCGCCGACGCCAGCGTGAGGCATAGGGTAGTAAAGCTCGATCCAGAATTTGATGTGGTATTCCTTCTTCGCGGGCTGGCCTTCTTCCTGAACGACAACGGGATTGGCGGGGAACTCTGCGGCGATCTCGGTGATGAGGAGTCGGCGGCTATTGCCGACTAGCGAACTGCTGGTGGCGGCTCCGATGTCGACGGTGAACTTGCCGGTGGCAACGTCGAAGGTGCCGCGAATCGGCTCCACAATCGGCAGATTCGATTCACAGCTTCTAATGTATTCCACCATGTCGAGCGCGATTTGTGCGGTCGCGAGCGGGCCGTATTTATCGACGAAGCTTTTGCCGGGGAGCATAGGCCAATCCGTGCGGCTCAGATCGGCATAGATTTCGTTGATCACGGCAGCCGCCTTTCCGGTGTCGATGGCTTTATAGTCGCCGGGGTCGGCGGTCTGGCTCTTGAGAATGTCGAAGAAGGGGGCACCGTTGGCGACGCTCGCCTTTGTGGTAAGGACGCGGCGCGGCTTGCCGAAGATATCAGTGAGGGGGCTGTGGTTGTAGTGCGTGAAGGAGGAGGGGTTCTCCTTCATGGTGGCATTCAGCAGGGGAACGTCGCCTCCGGTCAGGGCGGAAAGCGCGGTGGCGAAGGGACTGTTCTGGCGCCCGGTTTGCAGCGTGTTGGCTTCGGCCAGCGCCGCGGCGGGATCGCTATCAGTGATGATTGCTCCGCGCAGGTCGATTTTTGAGGGGTGGCCTTCGCCCGTAGTGTTGACTGAATCGCGTGTCCATGCGGTGTTGAGGTTCACGCGAGCGGATTCGTCGTCGGTGTAGTAAGCGTAGCGACCGATGAGCGGGTTGGTCTCGCTATAGGCAGGGATATTGCCGTCAGACTCCAGTTCGCCATTTTGACGGACATAGATCCAGCGGACGGGGAAGGTGCTGGTCGAGTTTGGGACCAGCGCTCCTTTGGCGGAGAGCAGGCCGGGGGCATTGATAGCTACGGTAACGTCGGCCACGGCGGCATTACTGCCATCGGCGCCCGAAGTGAGATCGAAGATCTTGGGATCGTCGCTGGCCGCTGTAGGGAGCTTTACGAGGCGGCCGGGTCCGGTGGCAAGGGGCGGCTCGGTGCTGGCACCGTTTTTATCGGCAGCGGCGAGCAGGGTCGCCCGGGCTTGGTTGATCGCCATATCGGCAAAGATATTCGCTTTCTGCCCCGCGACATGAACGCTGGCGGTGATGCGCTCGTTGCGGGAGGTGTTCACAAAGCCGACGAGCAGGATCGTCATGATCACGACTAGCGACAGGCAGACAATGAGCGCGGAGCCTCGCGGGCGGCGACGCGCTGGCTGGAGCGTGAAAGCGGACTTCTTCATGGCTCTACAGGCGGTTTTCAAAGTTAACGCTGATCGAGGCGGTGCCCACATTGGCCCTGATGGCGGCGGGAAGTGCGTCAAGGTAATCTTCCATTGTCTGGTAATTGGAAGCGGGGTCGACGGCCAGGCCGCCTTGGATCATGGAGGCCGCCTTTTCATCGAAAAAGACGACGGTGATCTCGATCCGGGCGGGGAGTTTGTGGTCGACTCTGGTGTCGGGGAGGGTGGTGTAGGCCGTCCCGTTCTCGTCGTATGCAGTGACCCAAAGGCCGGGAACGTTTTCAAAAAGAAGCCCCGCGTAGTCGCTGGCTTCGTCAGCCGGAGCCGCCGCATTGAGGACGCTGTCGTCGATCCACCTGGCCGGGGTGGCCGTGAGCTTGTAGTTTGCCGTGCCGGGATTGGCGAGGAAGCGGCAGAGACTATAGGTCTGACCCTGCTTGCGGATAAAGTAGCCGACTGCCGCGAGGTCGCCATGCGAGGTGTCGGTGGCGATGGGCGCAAACCAGAAGATCGAGTTCGGCTCGTGTTGGGTGACGTCGCCCGGGTTGACGACGAGCTGCGGGCCCTTTTGATCTGTCGGGTCGATCGGGAGCACGGCTTGCCTGAGGTCCTCGGCAATGAACTCCAGAACCGTGCGAATACGCTCGCGCACCTGGCTCTGGGTTTCATTGCGCATCCAGAGATTGGCCGCCTGGCTGGAGAGCGAGGTGAGCAGTACAACCATGAATGCCAGAACGCTCATGGCCACAAGAAGCTCAATCAGGGTAAAGGCTGCGGAACGACCTTGACGGGGATGGAGGGAAAGCGATTTCACAATCACGAAGAGGGGCGCTATCGCGCAGACCGGAGGGCTCCGGAAGCTCCTGAACCCGAGCGGGCTTTGCGGTGATGTTGCATATGGTTCCACCGATTATCTGGGCGGGAAAGGGAGAATAAATCTTAACATTATCATTGTGTTTGCGAATTTGCTGAGAGGGGACAGGAACTGCTATTGGTTCGCGCTCTCCCAAATGTCGATTTCGGACAGGGCGAAGGAGTGGCCTTCGGCAAAACGCAGGCGCAGGTACTGCGCGGCTTCCCCGGCGGGGAGGGCGATGCTGGTTTTGGCTACGTCGTCTTTGGCGATCTTTGCCTCCTCCCAATGCCCGGCTTCCCGCCATTCCTGTCCGTCGGCGGAGGTTTCCACCACCCCGGCCGGGAGGTTGCCCTGTGCGAAGAGGCGCACGAGGTTGGCCTTTACCGGGCGCGTGAAGTGGTAGCGGATGATGAGTTCCCCGGGGTTCTGCCACGAGAGCATGAAGTGATACGGGTCCGCCGTCGATGCCGAGATCGCTCCGGCGTAGCGGTCATGCAGGCGACTGCGGGAAATGGGGATCTCCTCTTCTGCCGGTTCGGCATCGCGAAGCGGTGGCGCTGAGAGCCATACCGTTCCCTGTACATCAGAGGCGTTGTTGATGAGGCGTGGCTCGCTCTGGCGCCACTCCAGAAAATTGCCCGTCACGCATTGCCCCTCGGGGTGCGGTGCAACGTAGGGAGTGGTAGGCGGGAAGCGGAAGCGCCAGATCGGGCTTTCCACCGCGTGGCCCTGCTTCTGGATGGCGGCCACAAGGTGAACCCAAGCCTCGCTCTTCGGCATCGTCGGGCCGAACGGATTCTGCGCCCAGAACTCAACCTCTCCTTTGCCGACGCGACGGGAGAGCATCCCCGGCTGGCCCTCTTTCGTGCTGGCGAGGATTTTCGCCGGTTGCGCATCGGCCTGTTTGGCCTTTCCGGCTGACAGGACGTAGAAGAGGCCGAGCGGCTCAAGGTTATCGCGGATGAGGGAGGTCTGTAGCCGCTTGCCGGGAAGCGGTGCGGCTTTGCGGTCGACCAGCGGGGGAAGGAGCAGCCCCTTCTCGCGGGCTGTGCCGTCGCTACGATAGCCGAAGGCGAGCGGATCGCACACGATCAGTCGGCCGCCCTCTTCCACATAATGCTCCAGAGCCGCGTAAATGTCGTCGTCGACAATCGGGGCCGAGGTGAGCCAGATCGTTTGATAACGGCTCAGCGCGGCTACCCGCTCCGGCGTGAATGCGCCTTCGTCGATGAACGTGAAGCCCTGGTGCAGCTTCGGTCCAAGGATTTCGTAGAGAGCCTGAAGATCGTCGACCTTCGGGTTCGTGCTCCCTTGCGAGAGCAGGCTCGACGTGCTGACAAAAACGGCGGTATTGCTCGCCTTTTGCTCTACGCGGAAGGGTTCCTTGCGAAGCCGGTTAATGATCTGAGTGACGGCGCTCCAGCGTTCCGGCGCGCCAATGCGGTCGACCAGCGGATCGCCCGCACCGATGCGGCTTTTGATGACGTTGGAGGTGTAGAGATGCAGCCCGGTGATGCCGTGGCGAAAGACATCGCTTAGCAGCTCTTCGATTTCCCGGGCGTTGTAGTTGCCCAGATAATGCTCGATGTGAGTGCATAGCCATGTCTCGTTAGCGCGGTTCAGGTCGGCGGTAACCTTGGCGTAGAAGCCAAAGTTTGAGCTGACCTGCCCCGTCACGACATCGAAAAGCGCGCCCCAGCGTTGATAGTCGCGAGCATGTACGGACGTCTGCGGATCCCACGAAACGAGGCGCAGGCGCGGGCATTGCTCGTCGATCATCGCCTTCACCTTTTTCTGAATGGCAAACATCCGGTCGATCTCCCATCGGGCCGTGGCCAGCCAGCGGAAGGGGTTGGTATCGGTGATGCTCAGCGGGAAGCCGTAGCGCCCATAGCCAAAGCGGCTTTTGACATCGGCGTCGGCAGCTTCGAACTCGGGATAGTGCTTCTCGTGACGTCCCACGATGGCGTAGCGCAGGCCGGTGCGGGCGACTTCAAAGGCTTCGTCACCGGCGGCAATTCCCCAGATGCACGGGTTCTCTTTGGCCAGATCGATGATCTTTTGGACGTCCTTGAGGTACGACTCCTCCGAGCGTGGATCAAGCATCCACGGCTGCGAGCCCATGAGCGGAGCTCCGTCCTCGGCGCTCCCGCGGAAGAGCGGGTAGACGACGAACTTCACGCCATTGCGCTCCGCACGGGCGAGCGTTTCGGGCGAGAGCTGGCGCGGGGTGTTGCTCATGACGATGGCTCCTTCTTTGCCCCACTGCCTGAAGACCTCCTCTTCGGAATAGGTGTCGCCGGATTTTCGGGCAAAGTGGGTGCGGCTCATCTTCGCGCTCCCTTGGAGAGCGTGCCGCCAGACAATATAGCCATCCTTCGAAAGCCCATCCGGCCGATGCGTGATCACCTCTTCAAAAAGCGGGTCTTTGGTTTCGGGAATGGAGAGCTGATTGCTGTCGTCGGTCAGCGCGTGTTCAGAGATGTAGAACGGCTTGTCCGGTTCTCCGCCGGGCCGGGATGCCAGCGATAGCTCGATGCGTCGGCGTGCATTGGCCTGCCTGGCGGGAAAGGGGAGGCTTACGATCTGTTCGCCGGGGACAAGGGGGCGACGCTCCATCGATCCCTTTACGCCGTTGGCCTCCTCGTTGGGCCAGCGGATGACCAGCTCTGCGGCGTTGGCCGGGGCAATCCTGAAGCGCCACTCTCCGTCTTCCCATGAGCAGAACGGACCGCGCGCCAGCGACTGGAAGCCGAGCGCGCCGCCCTCGGGCGTGTTGGCAGCTACCAGCGGGATGAGCTTTTTCACGTGCACGCTAAATGGGTTGCGCAGGCTGGCCTGTGTCGGTTTCGTCTGTCCGGCGAAGCGCGTGCGGCTGATATTGATGCCGAGATGCTCCCCCGGCTGGATCACGTGGCCGAGCGCCTGAAGCGGGATTTCAATCTCGACCTCCCACGATTCCTTACCGACGTGAGTGCGCACACGCGCGCCCGATTCCCACGCGCCGGGAAGGTGGCGGATGCCGAAGCTGCGGGCATGCGCAATGGTGCCTTCGGCGTTCACGAGCAGATCGTAAAGCTCCTGCTTGCCCGTATTGCCCATATCGAGCACGACGTGCACGTGGTCATCTTCGTCGACGGTGCTGTTCTTTTCGTCGGCGATTGTCACGGTCCGGATCTTGTCGGGAGTTGGTTCGCCGCAGCGTACGGCGATCAAGAGGGAGGTTCCATTGCTGGTGACCCAAGCCTCCGTTTCCGGAAATTCGCCTTTCAGCCTTGGGGTAAAGCGGCCCAGTGGCGTGGCCTTCTCCCACTCGCCCGGCTGGAGCGTGCCGTCGATGGTGGGGGGCGCGGCTGAAAGCGAGAGCGAAAGGGGCTTTTCACCCTGTTCCTCTGCCGCATGAAGGGCTGATGCCGCAAAGGGAAGCGGGGCGAAAGACAGGGGAAACACGGCCAGCAGGCAGGTCAGGCTGCAACGGCCAAGACCGGCAAGGCGAAAGAGCGGACGGGAACGGGGGAAAGCAGTCATGGAGGAAAGGAAAAAGCGAGGGACAAAGGGCCAGCTCTCCACGGCCCGCGATGGCGTGGAAAAAGGGCACGCAGCGGTTTACTAGGGAGCGTCGACGTCTTTCACGAAGCGAACCGTCGCGTCCTTGATAACGAGCGGCTCAACGCGTTGGCCGGTCAGGCGGTTCCGGATCTTGAGCTTGTGCGTTCCCTCGGCATTGGGCAGGAGGAAGCGGAAGAAGAGCATATCAACCTGATCTTTGGGCACGTAATAGCGGTTCCCCGGAGCATCCATCTCCTCGGGCGCGGGAAGCGCCGCCACCATGAACCCCACGCCGCGCCGGGTCGGCTCTTCGCGCGAAAGTCTCGGCATGGTGAAGGTTGGCGGGCGGTTGAGCGCTTCCGTCAGTTCCTTGCCATCCCAGTAGATGCTCAGGGTGGAGAAGAAGCCGCGGGGGATCTCCGTGCGGTGCCACGCGGTGAATTCCAGCACCGCATGGGCATCCGCTGGAGCGCCGGTGAGGTCTACGGTGAGCGTTAACTCGCGGTACTTCGGGATTTCGTTCTCGTCGGCGGCGACAACGACCGGCGGGGCCAGCTCTTCAGCCGCGGTCAGCGTTGTGCCTGGCGCCATGACGGCCAGCAGGAAGGTGAGGATCAGGGAGCGGAACATGGGAATTATGTATAGTGAAGTTGAGCAGTGGCGGTGCAGTCGACAGACGGGATCAGGCGTAGCCAGTGGGCTGAATAGCCGTCCGGGAAGACGTGAGGGGTATAGCCTCCCGCCGGGACTTCGATAGTGGCGTACGACTGCCACGAGCCGTCGCCGAGGAAGTCGACTTCGACGTGGAAGCTCGCCGGAGCGGTCGCGTCGTGCGAGAGATGCAGCGTCTTTTTGTCAAAGCCGGTCATCAGGTAGGGATCGGAGGGAGCGCCTGCCTGCACGGCGTCTTTCCACCACGGACCGCCCCATCCGGCAGGGCGACCGAATTGCCAGAGGTCGTCGGTCTTGCCAAACCAGAGGCCCGACTGCGGTTCGGCGCATAGTTCGTTGCTTCCCTTGGCGGGGGAGGCGTTGTCGGCTCCCATCACCAGCATCCCGCGCCATGAGCAGAAGTCGCCGAGTACCCAGAGGTGCTGCGCAATCGGCTTCACTCCCCACACCTGCCCGTTGTAGGCCCACGGCGAGAGCTCGTAGAACATGCCATGAAGATCCATGAGGAAGCGCTCGTGCTCGATCTCGCGGATGCGCGGCCATTCGCTCTGCCACTTGTGGTCGTGCGTATGTGTCGCTTTCGGGAGGCGGTAGGTGCGCCACGTTTTGTCGCGATTGGTGAAAACTTTGAGGATGGCGGAGGATCGGTCCCAGCCTGTGGCAAAAATGGTGTCGGTGAATTGGCCGCGTCCCCGTACGCAGACGAACGGCTTGCGCTCCAGCACCGTCCAGCTCGTGCCATCGTATTCCGCAAGCGTTCCCTCCTGCCGCACCCCTTTGAAGTCGCCCTCGCCGTAGTCGTTATTGGTCACCACGAGACGGCCGAAGGCAGTATAGCAATCCTTGAAGTGGCAGCTTCCTTCACCCGGAGTGCCCAGCTCTTTGGTCAGGTCGAAGAGGTGCTTTACCTCCAGCGTGTGGACGTTGAGTTCGAAGAGTTCGCCCTCCATCCCCAGCATATAGACGAGATCGTCCGGATTGACAAGGTGCCGTGCCGTTCCGCAGAGGCGGACGTCGATCAGCTCTTCCACCGTCCGTACCTGATGAAATTCGTCGATCACGTGCGGCCCGAGGATCAATTGGTTCGACGGGTAGTGCACAAAGCGATTGGCGTACGTCCCATCGACCCCGGCGGGATGGCGGACCATCCTGAAATCTTCGTCAATAACGCGGAAGCCCGTGCCGCTCCCCGAGCTGCCCCGGTGCGATAGATAGTTGAGGACGTAGAGCTTACCTGCCCACGGCATGAGCCCTCCGATGCCGCACTCCGTTCGGGGCGTGCTGAGGTCGCCGATCTGAGCAAGGGAGGGGATGACGCCGGAAATCGAAGAGGGCATGCCTGCCAGAGACGATTCGATAGGGGCGGAAAGCGAGGTTGACATATGCGAGGCAATTTCCCACTCCGATCCGGTGGAGGAAATACGACATAAATCTTAACAATAAGATTTCCTGTTGCCCCCGACCTGCTCCGGGGCATACTTAGCGCTAACCGATGAAACGAGTGACCCTGACAGATGTGGCCCGTCATTGCGGGGTGAGTGCCATGACGGTATCATGCGTGGTGCGCGGGGTGGAGTGCGTAAAGAAAGAGACGAAGGAGCGCATTCAAGCGGCGATTGCCGAGCTTGGCTACCAGCCCGACCCAGCCCTTTGCTCGCTGTCCACCTACCGTAGTCAGGCCGGCCGACTGAAGGAGAAATATCGCTCCACCATTGCCTTTCTTGATCCCGACCCTTCGCCCTATAGCCACCGCATGGTCGCCGCCGTACAGCAGGCCGCCAAGCCGCTTGGGTATAAGGTGGAGTATCAGGAGCTGCTTCACAAACCGGGGGAACAGCGCCGTCTGAGCCAGCGTCTTTATATGAAGGGGATCAGGGGGCTGCTGCTCGGACCGTCGCAGAATGAGGAGCGGTTTGATGAGGGCTTTGAGATTGATCTCTTTGCCATCGTAAGCCTCGGCGCACTTCATCACGCGCCGCCCGTGAACTCGGTATCGCAGGATTACTTTTTCGGACTGCAACTGGCGGGGGACCACTGCTATCGCCACGGCTACCGGCGCATCGGCCTTTTCATCGCCCGTCACCTCGAAGCCCGGACCGGCCACCTCTGGCTGGGAGCCTACCATGCTCTCTGTGAACGTTATGGGATGAAGGATTGCCGCTGGATCTATGATCACCCGCACCTGCCCGCCCCTGCCAAGATTGCCGAGTGGATCCGCAAGGAAAAGCTTCAGGTCGTGCTGAGGCTTGGCGCGAGCAAAGCCGATATGGTGCCGGGGGTGCAGTACGTCTCGCTGAACGACTGGAATCTTCACAAAGGCGGGGGATGGCATATCACCGTGCCGCTGGAAACGATTGCACGGGAGGGGATGCTCCTGCTGGATCACCATCTGCTCCATCAGCAATACGGCATCCCCGAATGGCCCAAGCAGGTGCTCATTCAGGGGCAGTGGGTGGAGTAGACGCGAAGGAATCTTAAAGTTAAGATTAAAATACGATTCTGGCAGGCGGATTTTTAAGCCTCAATCGGGCGTTTCCTTCGGGCCTAGGAACATGGCTTTTGAACCCCTTAGAAATCCCGTCCCATGATCTCCACCTCGTATTTTTGCAAGAAAACGGCATTAACCGCCATTACCGGCTACCTCGCTGCCCTTGGGATGGCTTCGGCTGGCGTCATTTACACGGAAAGCTTCACGCCGCAAGGCAACGGGAAGACGCCCGTGAACTGGAGCGTTAATTCCGGCTGGAATCTGGCAACCCGCGATGGCGTAAGCGTTTACCGCGGTGTCGACAACGCCTCCACAGGCAGCGGCTACTACAATAGTGCTCTTAATTTTAACAACATCGACCTGACAGGGGCCACAGAAGCGGAATTCACGTTCGACTTGCGGGTGGAAAACTATAGCGGCTTGACGAACGGAGCCGCGGGAACGTTCCGGGTACAGCTCCAGCCCAATGGCACGACCAGTCAGGTGTTCAGTATCGGCATCGGTTACAACACGATCGGTACGTCGAGCCAGCTCTTTTTCTACGCCGGAGCGGGAGCAGCTCCCGCCCCGAACGCCACTAACGCCATCGGCGCCGATGTGTTTGATCTTGGAACATTAGGCAGCGGCACCAACAGTGGCACCGGCGGCGATGACTACCGCTTCACGCTCTCCTACAATACCACGGATGGCAGTCTTGACCTGAATATTGTGAACCTCGGGGATCCCTCGCAGAGCGCGTCGTTCAGCACGCAGTGGGTGACTGACGGATTCACGACTGACGGGCGTATGATTTTTACCACGGGCGTGGCTTCCACCGGGACGATGGAAACGGATTTCCTCCAGATCGCTGCCATCCCCGAGCCGTCGTCGCTCGCTTTGGCCGGAAGCGCTGTGGTGCTTCTCGGCGTGCAGGCGCTTCGGCGGCGGCGCGCTTAAAGGCGTTGGCATGGCAATTCCGGGTTTCCTTAGTGCCCGGAATTGCGGTGTTTTCTTGGCGCCTGATTCCAAGCGGCTCCTTTTTTACTCGCTGTCCGTACCGGCTCCCCGCTGTCGATATTCCCTTGGAGAGAGGCCGACTTTGGTGCGGAATTGGCGGGAGAAGTGATTGCTATCGGTAAACCCGCATCGGAAGGCGACTTCGGTGATGGAATCCGAGCTGTTGCAGAGGCGTTGTTTAGCCATTTCGAGCCGCAACTCCATCAGGAGCTGTTTGGGCGAAAATCCGGTATAATTAAGGCAGCTCCGGTGGAGCGTGCGCGAGGACATGCCCATCTGCCGCGATACTTCCGCTACGGTGATGGGCTCTCCGCAATGAGTCTGCATGTAGGAGAGAACGCGGGCAAATTCCAGAGAGACCTGTCGGGCCGGAGTATGGACCAGCGCCTGATATTCCAACGTGATCAGGGTGAGAAGCTCGGTCAGGATGGCCCGTGCCCGAATCCCGTTTAGCGGCTCGGGATCTGCGAGGATGCCCCGCAGGCGGTCGGCAATGGCCGCCACGTCCTCCAGCGATTCCGAAGAGAGGATCAGTTGAGGCGGTACCCCTTTGCGCTCGCGAATCGTTGGCTCCACGCGGAATAACGCCACGTAGCCAGGGGAACTCAGGAGCCGGACGGGAAGTTGCTTAAGCGCACTTTCGGAAATGCAAATGTTGAAGAGGTTGAGGCTGCCTGCCTCCGTATAGCCATGCTTCTGATTGGGGTGGATGACGAAGACGGACCCTTTCCTGATCGGGAAGGTGTTGCCTTCCAAAAAATTGAAGGCGGTGCCCTCTGTCACCAATACCAGCTCGAAAAAATCGTCATGGCAATGATTGGTAATGTCGCCGTGATTCTTCGCGTAGCCAATGCAGAGGTCCAGTCCCTCGTGGGTCGGATAAGGAAGATCGTCCCAGTAAATCCGGGCCACGTTCAGGAAGTTCCGGTGCTCGGTGGTCTGAACAAACTCCATCATTTGGCCGATTTTCGCAGAAAAATTGCCAAAAAAGCAAGGAAATCAGACATATTAATCGATACGATTCCAACCACGATCAATGCTGGATCGGTTTCTTATGTCTACTCTTTCATTATCTTCCAGGGTGCATGGTTGCTGGTTGGGAAAATCCATCGGCGGGACGTTGGGATTGCCGTCAGAAGGCCGGAAAGAGCGGCAGTATCTGGAGTTTTACCGTCCCGTGCCGACGATTGCTCCTCCCAACGATGATTTGGAGCTCCAGCTGGTTTGGCTCGATCTGGTGGAGAAGAAGGCTCCCGAACTGACGAAGGGGGACTTTGCGAAGGCTTGGACGGATCATATCCACTATATGTGGGATGAGTACGGCCGCTGCCGATGGAATCTTCGGCGAGGCGTGCCGGTTGATCAGGTGGGGACATTTGAGAACCCCTTCCATGCGGGAATGGGATCACCGATCCGGTCGGAGATCTGGGCCTGTCTTTTTCCGGGGGACCCCGGCAGCGCTGCGTATTATGCTGCGCTTGATGCCAGCCTGGACCATGGGGTGGAGGGCATTGCGGGAGAGGTGCTTTTCGCTGTCATGCAGAGCCTTGTTATTTCCGGCCAAAACCTTGCGGATGCTCTGGATGAAGCCAGGCGCTACCTTCCCGCGTATTGCGAAACATCCCAAGCCGTCGATCTGGTCCTTTGTCATCATGCGACCGGGGTGGAGGACTGGAAAAGCTGGGAGGAACTGCTCCGCAAGCATGGACATGAGAATTTTACCCATGCGCCACTGAATGTCGCGCTCACCATCTGGGCGCTCTGGTACGGCAACGGCGATTTTGAGAGAAGCATCCTCTATGCGGCGAATGCCGGCTATGATACCGACTGCACTGCGGCGACTGCGGGAGCTACGCTGGGAATGATCTGCGGGGCGGAAGGAATCCCGGAACGCTGGATCACTCCCATCGGGAACGGCGTGCACGTCGGTCCGGGGATAATCGGCATTGACGCGCCAAAAACCCTGGAAGCTCTTACTGAGCGGACATTGCGTGCCGTTGGCTCGCTTAGGCCCCTGAGATGGGACGCCTCGGTCTGGGAGCATACTTCCTCTCCCATCGCGCTGGATGGTCTTCCCGGAACGGTAGCCATAACGCCTCTGGGGCAGTCTGATTTCGTGCCATGGGCGAATGGAGAGCTTCCTGGGGAAGTGAAGGCGGCGGGAGGAGGGGAATGGATATGGGAAGCGCAGGGCCCGGAGATGCGAATGGTCGTTTGTGTCGGCCGGGAAGGCGCCAGACTCTATATGGACGATCAGCTGCTGATTGACTGCCCTCCGGGGGGCGATTATGTGCCGACTCCGCATCGTGGCGCGTCCGCCAAGGGCCGTATCACCATGAATGTACAGCCGGGGCGTTACCGAATGCGGGTGGAGCTGGACTCCCACGACCCACATCAGGATGCCGCCATCATTCTTGCCTATCCGAACTATCACCTTGCTCCATGGACCCCTTTTGAGCTTCCCCATAAGGCTACACTTCCCTGATGCCAGCCGATTTTCCTCTTCAAGATTGACGTACTGTCAGGGAAGCTCGCCGAAGACGACACTGACCGCTAAGACTTCTCCTCCCCCCCGGACGATGTTTCGCCCCATTCCTTATCTTATTCCAAAGCCGAAAGCCGCCCTCCCTGTCCCGGTGCGGAGCGGGTTTACGCTGACGGAGATCCTGATGGTGGTCGCGATTCTGGCGATTCTTGCAGTGCTCCTCGCGCCGACGGGGAAGCGTCTGATGCGCCTCGTGTCAGAACACCGGGATCTTTCGCAACTTCGCAATATCGGAATGGCGCACGCACAGTATATGACCGATCATCGAATGGAAGTAGCGCCGGGCCACAATCCGTCGACCAGTCAATTCTGGTTCTATAATCTGCTGCGTCCTTACCTGCGCCTGCCGCTGGATAATGTGACGGTGGGGAAGGTGTTTATCAGCCCGCTTGATCCCACCAAGGGAGGCGAAGCCACACTGGGCCCGATTCACCGCCGTAGCTATGCCGTCAACCGGCGCATGCTCAAAAAGTCCGGATCTCCGCTGCGCTTTCCGGAAATCGAAAACCCTTCTCAGGTCTTTTACCTCATTCACTACGAGGTCAGTAGACGCAACACGAACTGGTGCGAGCCGAACGCTACGATGGTTCAATATGTCCCTGATGACTGGATGCCTCATGGGCAGGTGCATCTGCTGCTTCTGGATGGCCATGTGGAAGCCGTGAAGAAGGGGGATGTCGTACCGGGCGGCAAGCGGTTTGACCTTTTCGGCCCCGAACTCTGAAAATCACATGATCTGCTTTCTCCGAACTCCATCTTCGATCGCCCGAAACCTTTGGATAGGCGTGCTGATGAGTTGCCTTTCTTCAATATTCGCCGACGCTCCTTCCTCCGACGGGAAGCTCGTTATGGGCGGTGTGGTTTCCTATACGGACTGGTCGCACGTCTACCTGAATGATCCGCGGGTGAAAGCCGATAACCTTGACGGGTTTGTCGGCGCTCCAGGTGTAAAAAAGATCATCCGGACTTCCGGGGAAGGGGGGATTTCCAAGCTCTACTGGCGTACCGCAGGTTCTGCAAGCAGCTACTATCCCTCGCGCTTTGATAGCGATGGGGACGGCGATCCTGATATCCAGACGCAAAGTTCCTTCCAGTTTGACGTTCCTGCCTATCGGCCCATCTACCGCAGCGTGGCGCTCACGCCCGATCATCTGCTGCTCATTCCCGCCTCCGAAGAGCAACCCTCCCATGTTCGTCTGAAAGCCCACGCTCCCCGCGAAACGGCGTTTGGCATTCGCATTCATGCCCGCGTTACCGCTCCGAGTGAGCGGACCGATCAAGTCTATCTTTACTATGCTGCGGACCACGGGGCGGTAGAGGTCCACCCGTTGGAGCCTCTTCGCGAGATGGAGGGGCGATTTATTTTCTATCGCGTCTCTTCCAATGCGCTTGAGACGACCACGCTCCCGGATGGGAAGCGACCCGAGGGGCTGGTTTGCAGGGAAGGGGAGATCGGACTTTACTGGCCCAAGGGATCGAAGGCAAAGGTTGAGCTTAACACCGTTGAGCTCATTTCGCTGGAGCGCTTGAAGCGCGACGCTGACGCCACGGCTGACCTTCTTAGCCTTGACCTTGGCCCGGTTACCCCCGGGCTGCGGGATCAGCCATGGAACGACGCTCTTTTCACCGAAAATACAAGCGTCGAAGCTATTGCTGGAGATCCCAAACGGAGGGACGACTTTGCGCGAATGTATCAGTCTCCCGCGAATCCTTTCGGTGAGAATGAGGACCAGATTTCTCTCGCCGTTAAGGAGGCCAGGGCGGAAGGAATGAAGATTTACCTCTGGTTTACGCTCGGGGAAGAGAATCATTATGGCAGCGGCCCGATTAGCGCCTTCGCGAGAAAGCATCCGGAATGGCGGGAGGTTGACGAACGCGGTCACGTCTGGCGGGGACGCCTCTCATTAGCATTTCCGGAAGTCCGCAAATACAAAGTCGGGATGGTGAAGGAAGCCGTTGAGCGCTTCCGGCCCGACGGAGTATTGATCGACTTTGTCCGTCGGGGCCTTCGTGATCCTTATCTGGAAGAAAGCAAGGTCGCCCATCATCCGGTCAGGGATCACGATGGTTACAGTATTTTTGGCTATGATTCCGCCAATCTGAAAGCTTTCCATGCGGCTTATCCGGATCAGGAGGGGACGCCACTCAACAGCGATCCGGAGTGGATCGACTGGCGGGTCGCCAGCCATACGCGGCTGATGGAGGAGATCCGCGCCGCCATTGGCGTTACCCCCATCTCCGTCGCCGTTTTCTCCGGATCGGCGGCCGACTCGCGGCGGGGCGATCTTCTCGATTGGAAGGACTGGGCAAAGCGGGGACTGGTCAACGAGATCATGTTTATGCTCGATAACTCTACGGACGGACGCCCCTACGTCCGGCCCTTTGGCTCACCGCCAAAGCCCACCGATTCCGTGGGCGCGATCCTTGCCGATCGGCGACGGGAACTACCCCCGGGTTTTCACATGACGGCAGGGATCTACGCTTACCGGATTGACTCCAGCACGATCCCCGATCTGGTGGCGGAAGCCGGGAAAGGTGAAGCTCAGGAGATCGCATGGTGGGAAACGGCTTCGCTGGAATGGACCGAGGGCTTTTCCGGAGAAGCATGGAAGCGGATTCAAGAACTCGCCTCTCCACAAAATTAGGTTTTTCTGTTCGTGAACACGCCAACCTCCAATCAAGCATTATGAAAACCATCCTGAATCGCTCCCTCCGCCCGGTGTTTGCATTGACCTGCCTCCTCGGCGTATTATTTGCCTCTCTTGCGGACGCAGCCGTGATCGATTTCACCGGGCCGTCGTCCACGGCCTACGCAGACCATTTCGGGCAGCTTTCCACGGGAACGTTTTTTTCCCAGCAGAATGGTTACTTGCGAGGTCAGCAGAATAGTAACTTCAAAGGCTCCGCGCTTTATGAAACCAGCCCCGCGTTGTTTACCGCGGAGAGCGTCTCCCTGAGCGCCGCCATCACCGGCCCGCTTGGAAACAGCCCGAGCCTACTGGTTTACTCGCGTGTCAATGAGGAGGGGATCGGATTCGCCGCGCGCCTTCTTCTCGTTTCCTCCACGAATCTCCGTATCATCCTATCCTATGGGCATGATGCCACCACGCTCACCGGTGGAACGGCTCTGCTCGACTGGGAGTATAACGTATCGACGGGCGGCCTCGGGTTTTACCGTACGGCGGAGAATAGCTCCGGTGCGTCCGGCACCACGGGGCATATCCTCGCCTCTGATGCGATTTACCAGCTCAATCTGGAGTCTACTTCTGAAAATGAATTCCGCTTCACGATTCTCAACGCTAACGGCGACCTGATTGCCTCCTCCGGTTTTCAAACGAGCGCGAATCTTCAGAGTGCCGTCGATCCCTCCGGCCAAGTGGGCTTTGGAGGTTACGCGGCTAATAGCGCGGGCAATACCCTGCGCTTCTACGAGTTCTCGGTGATTCCCGAACCCGGTACCTACGCGCTCCTTGCTGCGAGCGGAGGGTTGGTGATCGCCGCCTCCCGTCTTCGCCGCGGGAAGCGGCTCTTGTAAGATTTTTTCCGATATGAAAGCTTTCCGATTTTGCAGACCGTCCCTGCTCCTCGTGTCGCTGCTTCTCCCGGTCGCCGCTTTTGGCGCAGATCCGGTAGACCTGACAGCCTCCTCAAGCTATCGCGAGCATTTCCGTCCGATGCAGGATGCTTCGCTATTCGCTCCCGGCGACTCCGCACTCGTGGGACGGATGGCTGCGCAGTTCTACGGCGGCGCTCTCTACACTCCCTCGGGGAACGGACAGCTTTTTTCGGGAGAGACGATTGAGGCCACCTTTTCCTTGGCGGGAGAGCAAGGCGTCCGCACGCTTTTCCACCTGGTAGCCCGTTATGATGAGGAAAGCCAAATGGCGCTGGTCGGTCGGGTCATCATCCCCTCCGCCTCCCGCATCAGACTCCAGATTCTTTGCAACGCCTCGCCCTATCTCTCGCCGCAGAATCAGTCGTCGAAACTGCTTGTGGACTGGGAGTACGATCTCGCCTCGGGTGGCGAGGGAGCCTATCGCCCGGCACACAACCGTCGGGGATGCAGCGGAGGCGAGCCGGGGACAAGTGTTCCCCCGGAGACCGTCCTGATTGCGCGTCTGGAGCAGCGGGAAACGCCCGAGCGCGCCTTTTGCCTGACCCTTCTGGATGAAGGGGGCAGACTTCTCGGGACTACCGGCTTTCAAGCTGCCCAAGCCCTCGAAACCGTTACAGCAAGTGGAGCCGCTGGCTTTGGGGCCTATGTGGCCAAGGGCGACGAAGTCCGTGTGTATTCATTTAAGGTGGCTTCCACTCCCTAGTGGTCATGTTCACGAATTTGCTAAAAGCGGCTAAGAACCCATCTCTCTTAACCAGGAAACTGGCCACAACGGAACTCCTTTGCATTACCTCTGAATTTTTTCAATCATGACCAATCCATCCAAGACTCCTCTCCGTATCCTTGTCATCGGCGCTCATCCTGCTGATATCTTCGACCAATCCGGCGGCACCATGCTGCACCACTCCCGCCGCGGGGACTGGGTAGGCTGCATCGTGCTGACCCATGGCGCTCGCGTTCATGATAAAGTGCTTACCGACGAGATGTTCCATCGGGAACGGGTGCCGGACAGTGAAGAGCTCGAAGCGTTAATTGCCGAGCGCAGCGAAGTCAAAGGCGCTGAGGTTCGCCAGGCGTGTGAGATGCTAGGCGTTCAGGAATTGATCTTTATGGGCATCGACGACGCCGTGCTCACGGTTGAACGTGAGATCGTGCGGCAGGTCGCCAACCTGATTCGCAAAACCAAGCCGGATGTCGTCATCACGCATTTCCCCTACGAGGCGGGCGGCGTAGGCGATCCTCACTCAATGACGGGCCGGATTGTAATGTATGCACGGGAACTGGCGCAGGCGGTGGATCTGGGAGATACCTGTCCTCCTCACAAGGTCGCGCAGATCTACTTCTTCGGAGCTGGGGCGGCTTCCGTCCGATCCTCCGTCTTTTCCAGTCAGGGTGGTTTTTATAACGATGTCTTCATTGATATTACCGACGTGATCGCCGAGAAGCATGCCGCCTTTAATCAGCTTGATTCCCAAGGCTACGCCGGACCCTATGCCCGCAAGCGGGTCGATACCTCCGATGGCGCTTTCGGAAACGCAGCGGGCGTAGGCTATGCCGAAGGGTTCATCTCGCTAAAATCCACGACGGCGTACTACCTCCCTGTCTCCGAGCTGAACCTGGAGATGGCGCGTCTCTCGGATCACGAAGCGATCTCGCGCCGCAGTGTGCGGTACATCCCCGAGGAGGAGCGCGGCGGCATTGCCACGAAAGGAAACTATGCCGCGCTGTAAGCGGCCCGTCATGCAGCGCGAAAATCCCCCGAAGCAAGACGACGCATGAAGCAATGGCTAATGGCGCTGCTGGTCGCCTGCCTGTCCGTAGCCTGCCACAGACAGACGCAGGAGCCGACATTGGTAGTCCTGACACCCGGAGGGGCGCTGGGCAAGGCAACGCGGGAGGTCGTCGAAGCTTTTCAGGCGGATCATCCCGGTGTCCATGTTCAGCTTATTACCTCTCCGGGAAAGGATTACTATGTCAAATCCCTCACGATGCTGGCCGGGCGGGCTCATGTGGACCTGCTCTGGCTGGGGCAGGGATTCGGGCTCTTCGCCGGGAGAAATGCGCTGCGCGACCTCCAACCGCTTCTGGACCGCGATCCGGATTTTTCGCTGGGCGGCTATCATCCCGAAGTGCTGGAATGGTATCGCTACGGGAAGCGTCTCTACGGGATTCCCTATGGAGTCGACCTACAGGTTATTGCTTACAATCGGCAGCTACTGGAAGCGGCAGGCGTTCCCCCTCCCCGCAGTGACTGGAAGCTTTCCGACATGATTGGAATCGCAAGGAAAGTGACGCAGTACGATCCCCGGACCGGTCGCCCGCTCGTCATGGGGCTGGGGTTGGAAAGTCTCGACTTCCGGTATTACGGACTCAGCCTGCTCTCGGAGGACCGGCGGCGTTTCGGTTTAAATCGGGAGGTGGGTCGCGAATGGCTTCACCATCATCTCTCGCTGATCTACGACGACCGGATTCTTCAGCAACGCGGCAGTCTGGAATCGATGGATCGCCTGACGGGGTTTCTAAATCAACAGGTGGCGCTGTTCGATCTGGCTACCTGGGATCTCCCGGAAGCCTCGAAACGGGCTCTTTTTGAATGGGGTGCGGTTCCGATACCGCTTGGGCGCACAGGAAAGCGTGCGGCGTGGGCCTCCAGTTCGGGTTTTTGCATGGTGGCCAGAACACGGCAGCCGGACCTCGCGTGGAAGCTGCTCAAGCGGCTGACGGGTGCGGAGTTCCAAAGACGAATGCTGGATCGCTCCATCCCCACGCTCGTTTCGCTGCATGAAGAGTTCCGCGCCGCGCATGCTCCCCGGAATGTGGACGCCTTTCTGGAGACGCTGAATGGGATGGACCCAACCCCCCGGATCATCCCGCTACAGGAAGTGGAGGCGGAATGGCATCACTGGATGGACCGGGCGCTGCTCCGCGAGATCACTCCGGAGGAGGCGCTGGAGCAGGCGGAGTCTCATATCAACCGGATTCTCGCCCTATACCCTCTGCCGGATGAAGAGGAGGAGATGCCATGAGAGTTCCCGCATGGATAACCGCTTTATTCCTCGGACCAAATCTATTGGGATTTGCTGTCTTTACCTTTTTGCCTCTGCTGGCCTCGCTGGTGCTGGCCTTCTATTCATGGGATCTCTTTGGATCTCCGGAGTTTGTGGGTCTGCGGAATTTCTACGAACTGATCGGTTTTCAGTTATCGGCCAAGGGGGGCGTGGAAGCGGTGAACCCGCGATTCTGGTACTACGTTTACAATACCCTTTTTCTGATGCTGGGCCTGCCAGTGTCCATCTTCGGATCGCTGATACTGGCCGGGCTGCTTAATCGCAGGCTCTACGGGCGTCACTTCTTCCGCCTGATCTTCTTTATTCCCTCCATCATCAGCGGGGTGGGGATCTTTTTGCTATGGAAATGGATTTTCCAGCCGGATTACGGGCTTTTGAACCACGCGTTGGCCGCGCTTGGGATCGACGGTCCGCGATGGCTGGAGTCGATCCGCTGGGCCAAGCCAGCGCTCATGCTGATGCAATTCTGGGCGGCCGTGGGGGGGATGAACGTCGTGCTCTACCTTGCGGCGCTTCAAAATATTAACCCCGAGCTTTACGAAGCTGCTGAAGTGGATGGAGCCAGGTGGTGGCACCAGTTCTGGCAGATTACCTGGCCGATGGTCTCTCCGACCACTTTTTTCATCCTCATCATGGGGATCATCCACGGCTTTCAGGGCGGATTCGAGGCAGCCTACGTCATGACCCGTGGCGGTCCCGCGGGAGCTACCACGACACTCGGCTATTACATCTATGAAACCGGCTTCGCCTTTTTCTATATGGGCCGCGCCTCCGCAGCGAGCTGGATTCTCTTCCTGCTGGTGCTCGCCATGAGCTGGGTGAACTGGAAGGTGAGCGAAAAACAGGTGCACTATTAATCAGCAAAGCTTCTTAGCCCCGGATACGCCTCTCTATGTCTCGCGAACGCTATCTCCACGAAATCCGCGACCCCCGCCAGAGGGCGCGGGAAGCAGGCAAGCGCACGCTTCTCTGGCTCCTGCTGGTGGGGATTGCCGTGACAATGATCTACCCGCTCCTCTGGACCATGGGGACGTCATTGAAGACGACAGACCCCGCTCATCTCGCCGTCGAGGGAAGCCGGTCGAGCATCTTCCCGACACATGGGAGCCTGATCGAAAACCTTTTCCCCGTGGTTTGGCATTGGGAGAACTATCTGCTGATCTTTCAGGAGATTCCATTTGCCCGCTATTTCTTCAACAGCCTTTTTGTGGCCGTTTGCGTCACGGCAGGCCAACTGGTGAGCTGTTCCATGGCGGCGTATGCTTTCAGCCGCTTTCAGTTTCGCGGACGGGAGCGGCTCTTCTTTTGCTATCTGGCCACACTGATGGTTCCCGTCAGCGTTACGCTGATCCCCACGTTCATTCTCCTGAGCCTGCTTGGGCTCATTGATACCTACTTCGCATTGATCGTCCCGGGGATGTTCAGTGTGTACGGCACGTTTCTGCTCCGCCAGTTTTTTCTGGGAATCCCTCGCGAGCTGGAGGAGGCGGCGCAGATCGACGGATGTGGCCCCGTTACGATTTTCTGGAGGATCATCCTTCCGCTCTCCGGTCCCGCGCTTGCGACCTTGGGGATATTCGCCTTCCTGGGAAACTGGCAGAGCCTGTTAGGTCCTTTGATCAAAGTGCATAGCGACGAACTCAAACCGCTCCCGCTCGGACTGCTCCATTTTGTGGATCTCAATAGCGCCAACTGGCCGCTGCTCATGGCGGCAAGTCTGGTGTCGATCCTGCCGATCATTGTCATCTTTCTGCTCGGCCAGCGCTTTTTCGTCTCGGGCGTCCGGCTGGGCGGCGTCAAGGGGTGACTGGTAAAACACTCCCGCGGGCCATCACTCGATTCTGTCCGGTTGCAGACGCGCTTATGGCCAGGCGCTTTCCTGAAGCGTAGTCAGTGCCGTGCCAAGGCTTGGGGAATTTGTTGTTTCAGGTTCAAACCGGGCAGGCGGCGGAGTCCCAAGCGCCTGATACTCCCAGAGATTTCGCCGCACCGCTCCTGTCTCGGGAGCCAAGCGAAAAGCAGGCTGTGAGGCCGGGAGGCGGGGCGCTTCATCACGAGGAAGCCGGGAGGGGCCAAAAAGGGGGATTCTCCCGGGAGAGACGATTTTTCTGGACAACTTATTGCGATGAATTTATTGCTAACACTCGACCTGCAGAGAAAGCCGACCAGAAGCAGACTATGAAGAAAGCCGATCAAGCCTCCCGTTATCCCCTTTACCGCCAGGTCAGCGATGGTATTCGCGTGATGTTGGGGGGGATGCAGCCCGGGGACCGGCTTCCCACGGAGGCGGATCTCGTGGATCAGTTTGACGTATCTCTGGTAACGGTCCGGCAGGCTCTGGCGACGCTGGAGCGCGAGGGGCTCGTGGAAAAGCGGCAGGGAAGCGGCACGTTCGTGACCGATCGCGAGCGTCGGGAGCAGCACGTAGCGGTGTTACTCGATGTTGATATCACCAGCGACAATCTCTCCCCTTTCTATAACAAACTATTCCTCGCCGTGCAGGATGCGCTCGCGGAGCAGAACATCCCCAGCCGTCCCTACCTCGGTCGCCTGCCGCTCGGGCAGCACCCCGCGGCGGAGATTACCTGCCGGGATCTTCTCGATGACGTTGAACTCCAGCGGATCAAGGGCATCATCGCCTATTTCGTGTGTAAAAACCCTTTCTGGGGAAGTCGCTTCCGGCAGGCGGGCATCCCCACGCTCGACTCGGATTTCCTTCACGCCGAGATGCTTAACGAGTTTCTCACGGAGTCGCTTAACTATTTCCGGCAGCGCAACCGGCACCGCATCGCGTTCATCGGCTGGGAAAGCCCGTATGACGGACGCTTCAATCTGACCCATGCATGGAGCGAGATCAATCGGCAGCAGCGGTTTGATATCCCGGCGCATCTTACCGACTTCACGGCCAACGGCTGGGAGCGCGGCATGGGCTGGGAGCGCTTCCGCGATATCTGGCGCAACTCCCCGGAAAAGCCCGACGCGCTCATCATCGTCGACGACATGCTCTTTGAAGATTGCGCGAAGGCCATTCGCGATCTGCGAATCCGTGTACCCGAGGATCTCGACATTGCCATCAGCACGTCGGATGCGAACCACCTTGAGTATGACTTCCCTGTCTTTGAGCGTAAATTGCGGATCCGCGCTCTAGCCAAAATTGTCGCCCGGGCGATGAAGGCGCTTCTCGCAGGCAAGCCGGCTCCCCGTCCGCGTGTCCTTCCTGTGACCTCCGCCATCGTCAACCCGAGGTCACGGGCTGCCGCTGAAGAAGCTCAAGCTGTCCTGTCTCAGGGATAATTGTCTTTCTCCCCCCAAGACATGAATTTCCGACGCAATAACGCATTCTCACTGATCGAATTGCTCATCACGATCGCTGTTATCGCGGTGCTGGCCGCCATCGCCCTTCCCTTTGCAAAGTCAACCATTGAGCGGGCGCGCTCCACGACCTGCCTCAATTACCTCCGGCAGCTGGCCACCGCCACGATGGCCTATGGAGCGGATCACCGCTCCGAAGTCGTGCCGGTGGACCGCAAGAATCCGAATACCGGCACGAGCTGGTACGTCCCGCTCGGCGAATATCTTGTGCACGCAGGTTATGGAAAACGCAGCGGTCCTTACTTCTGCCCCGCCAACCCCACCAAGGTCGTCGCCTCGGGGAATGCGGGCTGGACCAACTACGCCGTTAACGGAAACCTCTACGTCGTCAATACCAGCGAACAGGCCAACGGAGCGGATAACCCCAATCATATGTTAACCCGCAGGGGAGCCCGTCCCTCCGAGCTTTCCAGCCCCAAAGCGCTCTATATCGACGCGCTGGAGGGGACCCCTCAAGCACCGAGGACATGGTACATCATGACTGGAGCGCGTTATAGCAATCCCTGGGGCAGCACGCTCCCTGTGCACGGGGAGAGGGTGAACGTGGTCTTTACCGATGGCCATGCGGAATCGTCCCGGATCGCCCCGCGCCCTTCTCCTCTCAGGCAGGGCGGCGATCTTCTGGAGCTCAAGGCCAGCAGTTTCTGGCCACTCTAGTCTGAATGGACCCCCTATCGCATACCCTATGAAAAAGCACCCCCTGATTCGTCATTCCCTCGCTTGCTTTGTAATTACCGTCCTCGCCGCACCCGGCGCCTTAGCGCAGACGACCACATGGGACGGCGTGGGCGCCTGGAATCAGGCAGACTCCTGGAGTAACGGCCTTCCCGACGGCAGCACCGATGCCATTGTCACCAAGACCTCTGGAGCCGCATCAAGCCTCGTGATTCCCACCGGTACAGCTTTCCGGGATCTCCATGCGACGAACTCGAACAGCAGCGCAGGCTCGCTCCGGATCGCCCTATCGAACGGGACAGCTGGCGGCTCCGTCTTCATTACGGCCACCGACGCAGGGGCCATCACTTTTGTCACACCCAAGGAAGGATCTGCCACATTTACGGGATCGCTCTCCCTTGTCTCATCCAACAATAGCACCTACTCTGCCTCGCTATTGCTTGAAGCCGACTCCACCCTCACCGTCGCGGGAGGCATCTCCTTCGGGGCCAACGCCGACCCCGGTAATACTCCCACCCTGCTTCCCAGTAATATGGCTCATGGAACGCTCGGCGGGGGAATTACCATCAATGCGGATCTGACCTTCAACAACGGCTCGCGCTATTGGGTCACGAGTGACGGCGGATTGAATGGCCTTTTTTCCATCAACGGCAGTGTCACTCTCCAGGCGGGCGGCTTTACGGGGAACGCGGCCTCCTTTGAAGTGGGCCGGGCGACCAACGTTACCAAGGGAGAGACGGTCAGGATTCGCGATGGCCTCTCTGTCTCCGATAGCGCCACGGTCCTGATCCGCAAAGGGAAAATTCTTGAGGCTGACTCGGCCACCTTTCAGTCGGGCGGTCGCCTCACCATGAACGGGTGGACCGGCGCGGAAGGGACCGCCGTTCTCAGAACGACGAATGACCTCACCGTTCGCGGCGGGCAGATTGTCAATACCACGGCGACGGGAAGCAACGGTACCTACCTGCTGGACGTCGGCGGGAATTTCATCCTCGGCACAGGCAGCGGCGTTCAGCTCTCCAGCAATGTCACTCTCGGGATCACAACGCTGCAACTGAGGGGTAACTTTGATGTGGAGGCCACCGCCCTCGCCGCGGGGAATCTGAACGAACTTCGCGTAGTGCTCGACGGCACGGAAGCGCAGTCGCTCGAAGCCGCCGTTCTGGACAGCAACCAGACCTTCCGGGTCCATTCGCTGACCTTTGCGGAGGAGACATCGGTGATCAACCTCGTCGATGAACACCTCAATCTGGGGAGCGGTGAGTTCTTCAGGACCGCCAATCTCTTTAATGAAGGCAACACGATCCTGAACCTGAACGGCCTCGAATTTTACGTCGGAGACACCCTCCTGAGCGCGGGGACTTACACCACCTACGGCGGCGAGCTGACCGTGATCCCCGAACCCTCCACCTTCGCTCTGCTCGGCGCGACTTTCGCGGGAGCTTTTGCGTTCCGCCGCCGGAAGTAACGGATTATGAAACCTCTGCTCCTCTCTGCGCTGATGCTTCCGACGCTCTTCGGAACCGTCGCATCCACGGCCGAAGTCATCGGGCTTTCCCGGCCGGTGTCCGAATCGGTCAAGCCTGACCTCCTTTACTGGAACTTTGACGGCGGAACGCCCGGCAGCTCTTCGCCCAACCCGACCGCCGATGGCTCCGGCAACGGCTTTGACGGCTATCTGCTGCCGGGAGCTTCGCAAAGCCTGCCTACCTATGTGGAAGGGAAGTTCGGCACGGCCGTCTTTCTCGAAGCGCTCAGCCCCAAGACGCTCGACCCGCACGTCAACTGGAATGCAGCCGACGCTCCGGGCAGCGATGACACCCTGCTGGATCTGGACGGGAAGAACTTCACCGCCGGGATCTGGATCTGTCTCCCGCCGGGACAGACCGAAGAGGAGGCCTCTTTCGTCCTCTTTGAGCGGGGCCGCTCGGCCGGGGAGAGCAGCCACTGGTCGCTGGTGATCGGGAGAGGCTCCACGGGAATCTGGACGCTGCGGGCACACCTTCCCGGGGCATTCAAGTCGGTGCCCATCCGCGACGTACTGCCCGATGATGGCGAGTGGCACCACGTCGGCATGAGTCTGGAGGTGGTGGACGGGGAAAGCCGCCTTTCGTTCTGGGTGGACGGCGTGCTGCTGGAAGGCAACGCAATGGTCGCCGCCGTGATCACTCCGGCGGAGTTGAAAGATCGGATACTGACCGTAGGCGAGCGGAATGTCAGCTACCACTCCAGCGCGATGAAGGTGATGGTGGACGATGCCTTCATCACCAGCGGCGTTTATCAGTTTGAACCTTAAATGAAGTCCTCTCTTTTTCTCCCGTTCATAACCGCCGTCGGGCTGAGCGCTCTCGCCGCAGAGGAGCCGATGAGCGATCCCGCAAAGCCTGCCATCCCTGCCGTGGTGGAGTCGATCCGCAGCGAGACGGTGCGCTCGGTAGAGGGCGGTCGTCCGCTGCCGCTGCTGGGCACGTGGAATACCGGTACCTTTCATCATACCTGGCCCAATCGTCCACGGGGCTCTGATCCCCGCTGGCAACTGGAGCAGATAGAGAAAGGGGTCCGCTTCCTTCCCACGTTTGCTCTCCCGGAGTATAACTTCGACGGGAAGCGCTATGCCGACTACCTCTTCCCGCCGTTTGAAAAAGTCAGCGCGTATGGTCTGCCCTTTGTCCTTTTAAGCACGCAATGGGAGCGGCTGCTCACCGCGCTCGATGAGTATAGGGATCTCCCCCCTGAGCAGAACCCGAACGTAGTGACCCCCGAGGGAGAGATCCTCGATAGGGTCGACCCCTTCGGCCCCACGCAGCTCTGGTATGAAGTGGGCAGGAGGTGGACAGACCATGCCGCGATGGCGAGGCTTCAGGAAATCTACCCTGATCCGCCGAAAATCATTTTTCTCTCCAATAACGAGCATACGAAGCTGAGCTGGCACGAGGTCGAAAAGTCCAGGCGCTACCTCGACAAGTACGGCCCCGGGCGTCCGGATGCATTCAAGCGCAAAGTCGTCGGCGACGCATGGATTGAGAAATACCGGGAGCTTCAGCGGGGGCTGCGCGACGGGCTGACCAGCCCCGCCTGGAAGGAAAAGGCGATCTTTATCGGCTACGGAGGCGACGTGGGGATGGAAGCGCTGGGGCGCTGGGGCGGCTGGACGAAGTATAGCCTCCATACTCCCGGGCGGGTCAGCCTCGCGCCGTATATGTGGGACGGCGTCTCGCCATCCTACTATATGCACAACTGGAGCTCCGTAAGCGATTATCAGGTGCATAGCAATCAGATCGAGGCGATGAACGGCGTCTTTGCGCTTGAGGAGGCGTATAAGATCAACCCCGATTTCTGGTACGAGCTTTCGCTCTGGGATGGCGATTCGCCCAATAAAAAGACGAACTCCAAGGCGAAGCTGACCGTCTTCCGTGAAGCGGGGCAGGTCTACGACATGGAGCGCTACAGAGGGTGGCTCCAGTATGGGATGTGGCTGATGCGCCCCCGCGTCATGCGTCTGTATGAGAACTGGATCACGCCGATTGAGGAGTTCTCCCACAAGTTTGAGAACATTCACGCGATCGTGGAGCCGATCCACCGGAATGCCACGCTTGCCGCCTACTGGCGCAAGGGCGAGCTGGTGCTCAACCCCGCCGCGAGGCATCCCTATCAGGAAGGGCTGCCGAACGATATCGCCATCCAGCCGCGCTGGTTCCTTCTCGATACCAGCGTCATGCCGGAGCGCCCGTGGAAGCTTGAGACGGAGATCCCGGTCTTCTCCCTCGCGCTTCGCCTTGGCGAAGCCCCCAACCGTTCATGGCTCCTCTATGCCCACGCCCCGCTGCGGGCCTACGACGACATCACCATCACGATCCCCGACTGGAAGGAAGTGAAGGTAAATGTCCCGCGCGAAGGCGCTTTCTATGAAATTCGCGAAAGCGACGACTCGATCCATCTCATTTCCACATCTATCTCTTTATGACTTCTCTTTCCATTGGGATCGCCGGCTGCGGCATTGCCGGGCTTGGCCACGCCAGAGGCTACCATCACGCCGGTGGGCGGCGCGCTTTCGTGTGGGACATCCGCCCTGAAGCCGCAGAAGCCCTCGCAGTCGAGTACGGCGCAACCGCGCTCCCCACCTTTGAAGCGCTCATCCGGCATCCGGAGATCGCCGCGATCATTATTGCCACGCCGAATCATACCCACGCCGATCTGGCGATTCAGGCGCTTGAAGCAGGCAAGCACGTCCTGCTGGAAAAACCGCTCGCTCTGACGCGGGAGGACGCGCAGGCAGTGCTCGCAACCGCGCGACTGCACGACCGCATCCTGCATATCGGATTTGAACTGCGGAACTCCGGCTTTCCGCTGATGGTGAAAGAGCTGATCGCCAACGGCGAGCTTGGCCCTCTGGTCTCCGCACAGGTCGCTCACTACCGGGGGCATTTCTGGCCTCAGTGGAAAGGCGACCGGCAGAAGGGAGGCACGATGTATTTGATGGAAGACTGCCACGTGATCGATCTCTTCCGCTGGTGGACCGGCGATGAAGTCTCCACGATCCATGCCGTCGGCACGCGCCGGAACATTGTGCGCCACTACGATTATCCCGATGCGCAATTCACGACCTTCGTCTTTCGCAATGGTTTTGTGGGCCACATCACCGACTGTCACACCCGATCCGCCGTCCCTCCCGATGAGGATTACGAAAGCGGCATCGCCGATCGTCGCTATGGGCATCAGTACGAGTACAGCCTCATCGGAGAGAACGGGGCGCTCTACTATGAGGCACCGCAGGATACCTGCCATCTCTACCGTCATCTGCACCGCGCGGATGGGAGTACCGTTCAGGAACTGGTGCGCACGGTCCGGTTCAGCAACTTCAGTCAAGCGATTCACAATGGCGACGCGCAGATGACGGAATTCCTGGAGCATATCGCCGGGAAGCGCCCGCCGCTGATCGACCCGTGCGACGCTCTCCAGACACACCTCGTCTGCTACGCGGCGTGGGACGCGCTGGAGAGCGGCTGCCCCAAAAGCCCGGAGACGATCTTCGGGCGTGACGCCGCTCAGGATCATCACCGGGCAGCGACGCATTGAGGCTCCGTGTGATCCGTTGTATGACAAGGTTCCTCCGCTCCTTCCGGATTGCAGCGCTGCTTCTCGTGATTCCCGCGGTCGCCGCGTTTGCGGATCGCCCCGCTGCTTTTGCCCTGCCCGACGGGCCGTGGGAGGGCGGCGTTGTCACCACGGTGGACGCCTCCACCGGCGGGGCATGCTTTGAGTATCAGGAGCGGAACCCCGGGAAGGAAGCCGTGCTGACGCTGGAGTTCCCCGATCCGGGTCTGGAGAAGTACGACGCGCTGGAGCTGGAGTGGAAACTGGCCGCAGATGATGCCGATGTGGTGGTCAGTCTGGAAGGCGATCATGAACGGCCGCTCCGCCGCTACTACCTCCGAAAGCGTCCGAACCCGCCGGGGCAGTGGCAGAAAGCTTTCCTGCGTCTGAATTTGGATGACGACGGGTCAGGCGCCTCCCTCGAAGAGGCACCGGCGGAGGGCCGCATGCGGCTGAAAATCCGCGTCTCGCTGCGCGACCTTGAAGGCCGCGACAACCCGCAGGTCAGCCTCCGGTTTGCCCGCCCCCGGCTGGTGCGCTACCCCGTGGCCCTGACCGGGAGCTATCTGGAAGTCGCACCGCTGGAGGGAGAGGGGAAAGTGGGGCAGCGCTATACGCTCACACTCCATAACCGTACCGATGAACCGCAGCGGGTTCACCTCGCGGCCGATACCGCACATCTCGCCCCCTTCTCCCTCGCGCTGCCGCGCCTGCCGATCGCGCTCGCTGCCGGGGAGGAGAAACGCATTCAGGCGGATGTCTCCGTGCCCGCCGGGGAGGCCGCGAAGCTCCCGCCCCTGACCTCGGGGAGCGCTCCGGTTTTTGCATGGCCGGAGAGCGATCCCGACTTGAAAACCACGTGGTTTGACAGCTATTTCATCAACCCGCTGATCGGCTCCATCCCTCCTCCTGACCGACCGGCTCCCCGTCTGGTCAGCGAAGCGTCACGGGCGGGAGCACTGGAGAAAATCGCCAGCGAACCGAAGGCCCGAGAGCTCTTTGAGAAGATGGAGCGCGAAGCCGATGAATGGCTCGGCAGGGAAGTCGCGCCTCCCGCCCTGATCCACGGTTACTCCGGACACTATGTCTGCAAGGAGCACGCCTCTCCCCTCCAATATCGCTCTGCGGAGAGCCACTGGTGCATCAAAGGCAAGCACCTCATTACCGATAACCCGGCGATCAACCGCGCAGGAGCGTATCAGCAGCACTCCGCGTTGACTCATGCGGCGCTCAATCTTGCGCGTGTCGGCTGGCTGAAGCACGAGCCTCGCTATTCCCGCAAGGCGGCGGACATCCTCCTCGGCTACGCGGCCATCTACCCGAAGCTTCCCTTTGCCCGCGCCGACTCGACCGGCTTCCTTGCGAGAGTCGGTCATGCCGTTCTCGGCGAGTGCTGGTGGTTTGATCCGATTCCGTATGCTTTTGACCTTGTTGACGGAGCGGGAGTGCTCAGCGGCGATGAGACCGGGCGGATTCGCCGCCAACTCCTCCTCCCCGCGATTCTGGCGATCCGCGCTCATCGTAATGCGGCCAATCAGCAGGCGGAGACCAATCACGCGGTCGCTCTTGGAGCGTTGACCGCCGCTCACTGGCCGCTCGCCTCGGAAGCGATGGATGGCGAGTTCGGGATGCGCTTTCAGTGGCAGGAGGATTTCGACGCCGACGGGATGTCCGTTGAGCAGGAGCTTCCCTACCACTTTGCCGCCGTGCTTCCTTTTACCCGGATCGCGCTGGCCTATCGGGCTTATGGTCTCCATCTCTTCGATGACGCGTTCCGAAAGCTCTTTGCCGCGCCGATCGCCTACTCGCCCACTCCGCTTTCGGAATCGTACGCCGCCGTTTATGAATCCATCCTGACGGCGTGGCCGGAGCCGGACTTTATCGCGCAGGCCGCGCAGAGCCGCCGCAGGAGTTGGTCGTGGAGCGCTTTACTCAGTCCGGTCGACCCCACGGATGCCTCTGCTCCGGTCCCAACAGGCAATACAACCCTGCCTGCCGGAGGGACCACGGTCCTTCGCGCTCCGCTTCCGGACGGTGGCTCGGCGGCGGCGGCGATCAACTTCGGCTCATCGGCATGGCGGGGAGGAAGGGCGCTGCTCGACCCGCTGATCACGTGGAACGGCTATCCGGTCAATCAGCGGGTCCTCCGGATCGGTTACGGGTATGAAGGCTCCAAATTTTCCTACTCTCCCGCTGCGGGAAATGCGCTGATGGTCGACGGAAAGGGCGGCAGCATGCTCCGGGCGGATCAGGAGGCGCTCCTGAGCGATCCCGCTCCGGCGGGGCGCTGGACGTCGCCGCTCCATCGCCCGCACTTCGCGGGCGTCCGGTGGTCGCGCACCGTGGCGTTGCTTGGCGATGCGGTCCTGCTTCTCGACCAGTTCTCCTCGGAGCAGCCACGGCGGTTTGACCTGATCAGCTACTTTCCCGCTCCTTTCAGCGGCGACATTTCGCCTGCCTCTGCCTATCCCGCCCTTGCCGGGGAGGGCGACGGCTACGCCTTCTTTCGCAATCCGCAACGGCTCGACGCGGCGCTCCCCCCGCTAAGCTACCCCCTCGGCCCCAAGGCTAATGCGCCTGCCGGGAAGGCGCTTTTTGAGGGTAACGCCGCCGTTACGCTCACTGCGGAGGCTCAGGCCGGCTGGCACCCCGCGTGGATTCCCGTAGTGATCCGCCGTGTGGAAGGTCGTCACGGCTGGAACGCTATCGGCTACCACTCCGGGGAAGGGGAAATCGCGATGAAGCGTCTCCCGGTCTTCAGCAGCGACGGCCAGCGCAAACTGCCCCCCCATGAGGCGATGGCGATGGAGGTCATTTCTTCGGACCGCCGCTGGATCGTACTCTCGACTTCTCATGAAGAAACGCTAAAGGTGAACGGCGAACCCCTGAAAGGGCCGCTCGCCATTCGTCCCGTCCCTCCGACTACGTCTGAACACTAATCTTTCGTTCTCATGTCGCACCCCCATTCTCCACAGCGCTGTCTTCACTTCGACTTTCACACCCCGCCAAAAGTCGGCCCCGTGGGGGCCGGATTTGATCGTCAGGCGTTTGTCGCCACTCTGCAGAACGCCGCGGTGGAGGCCGTGAACGTTTTTGCGCGGTGCAACGTCGGCTTTGCCTATTACCCCACGCAGATCGGCGTCCCGCATCCGGGGCTGGAGGGGGATTTGCTGGGCGGGATGGTCGAAGCCTGTGGCGAAATCGGAGTCAAAGTCTATGCCTACTTCAATGTCAGGCTCGATCATGAGCACGCTTTCCGCCATCGGGAGTGGTGCAGGGTCGCCCCCGACGGGCGCGTGGAGCGGGCGGAGAAGCCCGATCACTTCTTCCGCGATATGTGCCTGAACACCGGCTATGCCGACCACCTGCTCGGGATGATCCGCGAGGTCGTGGAGCGCTACCCGGTCGACGGCATCTTTCTCGACTGCATCAACGCGAAGCCCTGCATCGGCAGCGAATGCCGCAGCGCCATGCTCGCCCGGGGGCTCGATCCCGCCTGCGAAAAGGCGCAGGTGACCTTCGCGAAGGAAACGGTGGCTGCGTTTCAAAAGAAAGTGGAGACGCTCATCGGCAGCATCCCCGAGCGGGAGTTGTCGCTCGTGTTCAACGGCGTCGCCTACCGGGATCAGCCGACGCATATCGAAGTCGAGACGCTGCCCGGAGGCGGCTGGGGCTACGACGCTCTTCCGTGGCAGCTCCGCTACGCCCGCACGCTCGGCAAGCGCGTCGTCGCCATGACGGGACGGTTTCAGGAGGGTTGGGGGGATTTCGGCGGACTGCTGCCCAAAGCCTCGATGGCCTTCGACTGCCAGCTTGCCACGGCCCTCGGCGCCGCCGTCTCCATCGGGGATCACCTTCACCCGCTCGCGGGTTTGGAGCCCGCCGTGTACCGGCGGATTACGGAGATCTATCAGGAGTTGGCGGAGCTTGACCCGTGGGTACGCGGGGCCAAGCCGATGGCGGAGATCGCCATTGTCGAGCCGGGTCTGGCGAACTACCCGCAAAGCTATTTCCCCATGGAACCGCTCATGGGCGCCACGCGGATTCTGAGCGAGCTAAAGAGCCAGTTCGACGTCGTGGACGGAGGCGACCTCTGCCGATACAAGGTCGTCATCTTACCGGACCATACGGTTCTGAGCGAAGCGCTCAAAGCGGATCTGCTGAAGTTCATCGGGCAGGGAGGCTTTGTCATTTCCTCGGGCAGCGCGGGACTGGAGGACGGCGTCTTTTTCCAAAGCCAGGGGGCCTTGCGTAGCGCTGGCCCGGAGCCGTGTCACCCCGCGTACTTCACGCCGCACCCTCCGGAGGCCGACGCGATGCCGGTAACGATCTATGAGCCGGGAATTCTGCTGGAGGGAGAGGGCGAGCATTGGGCGAAGATTCATCAGCCGCATGCCAATTACGGCTTCCGCGATGAGCGGCACTGGCATCTCTATAACCCGCCCGTATCGGCGACCGATCGCCCTGCATTAATGGAGGCGGGGCGCTGCTTTCACTTCAGCTTCCCGATCTTCTCGGGCTACTACCGTCATGCCGGTATCGCGTATCGCGATCTGGTCGAACGCGTCCTCCGTAAGGCCTTGCCTTTGCCGCTGGTACGCGGAGAGCACCTGCCCCGAAGCGTACAGGTGATGCTCACCGCGCAGCCGGGGCGGACGATGGTGCATCTCATCGCCTACCAGCCGGAGAGCCGGGGAGCGAAGCTGATCGTGGAGGAAGGGCTGCACATCCCGGCCACGCGCGTGACCCTTCGCCTGACGCCGGAGATGCAGGGTACCGCCACCATCGCGGGAAGCGGTATGCCTCTCAAGACCTGTCGGAGCGGCGACGCTCTGGAGGTTGAGATCCCGGCATTCTGCGGCTACCAGCTTCTCGTGATTGAATAGGGACGGGGAGAGTCGCTGCCTTACGGAGCCGACTCGGGCTGGGCCTCGACCTCCGGCGGATCGGGGAGACGGAGCGCGATCAGGCGGAAGTCGCGCGGGAGCAGCTCCACGCCCAGCACCGGAGCGGTGAAGGCGAGCGGCTCCTGCGTGAGGGCGTCGGTGGCGCTCGCCGCTTGCATCGGCGCGAGCTTGCCCTCAAGGGCGACTTCGGCGCGCACGGGTTCGTCGCTCCAGTTATAGACGACCAGTAGCGCCTCGTCCTTCCCGTAATGCGCCGTGACCCTGACCGGTTCGGGGCTCACCCGGAGACCTTTTTCCCAATAGTAGAGGGTCTCCATGGATTCGAGCGGGTAGGCGGCGCGCTGGTTGAGAATGTGGGTCACCAGCGGACCGTGGTAGGTGAGCGCCTGCTGGGCATCGATATGCGAGTCGTGCAGCAGGAGCAATCCCATCATGTCGCGGGTGGTGGCCGGAGAGGGGGAGGTGACTTTCATCCCCCGCAGCTCGGCCCGCGTGATCTGCGGCAGGAAATCACCGGTAAAGCCGAACGGCTTGCCCGAGTGTTGGACCTGAAGCATCGCTTCGGTAAGAAACTCGCTGTAGAACTCCCGGCCCAGAAGGCTCTTTTCATGGTTGGGAAGGACATACTTCTCGCCGTCCCAGAAGGTGGTCACCCACGAAAGGGCCGGTACGACCATCTGAAACGAGCAGTGGAGCATGATTTCGGGCGGCTCCCCGGTGAGCTGATGGAAGGTGAAGTACATGCGCTTCATCATCTCGCGCATGGCAAAGACGTTCCCCTGCGATACCCATTTGCCGTCGTGGTTGAGGTAGCCGCAGCCGTGATCCGGGTTGCCGCACTGGTAGAGCTGCTGATCAAGATAGAGAGCGCGGAGACCCGTGGCTTTGACAAGATCGTAGAGCTTGGCTAGGTAGAAGTCCTGAAAGGCGGAATGGTAGCAGTAGCGCACCGGGTAGGAGGTGGGCTGAGAGATTTTCCCGTTCCAGTCATTGCCCGGAGCGGTGTGGCGCGGGAGCGTCAGGAGGCTCTCAATGCTTTTGTTGCCGGGGTCACCTTTGCTCTGCCGCTCCCGATACGCCTTGCGACGGGCGGCGGCCTGCCGGGGATCGCCCGTTTCCTGCTGTACCCGCTGCCACTCGTCTTCCCATAGAAGAAGGGCGCGGTGCTTGAGGCCGGGGTCCTGAATCGCTCCGAACTGGCTGCGCGAGAAGCGGTATTCGCCCATGTATTCGACCGAGGAGCACGGCATGATCTCCCTGCCCAGCTTGCGCTGCTCTTCGACATCGGCCCGGGCTTTGTCCGGGTAGGTATCCTGAAACGGGTAGTAATACCCGTCGCCCCAGCGCCAGCGGAAATCAAAGGCCTGCTTGCTCAGATGCTTGTCCCACCCGACGCGGGTGCGGAAATCCTCGCGGCGCGGTCGCACGGGCGTGGCCTGAATGCCGAAGACCACTTCCATCGGCGCTTTGAGATGCTGCGGGCGGTCCGCGAGCTTGATCCGGAGAAGCCGGGTGCCATCCTCTGCCGCGCCGATGACCTGAATGTCGGCTTCGTTATCAATGAGCCATCCCTCCATGCCATCCGCGAACCATGAGAACCCGACATCCTGATTGCCCAGCCAGAGGATCTCTCGGAATGCGTCGAGCGCCATCCCCTTTGCGGGGACTTCGCCGGAGTTCGAGAGCGGCGGCACGGCGGCTCCGGGAGAAGGCTTGCCATCAACGATGATCCCCGTGCGGGACCCTGCGAGGTGAAAGAGCCGGCTCTGGTCGACCTGAAGGGGAAACTCCAGCTCGCACTTCTCCAGTTGACCCTCCGTGCTGACCTTCAGCCCGATCTTCCCCATCCCGTCGAACTCATAGCGGGCGGTGATCTCCACGGTGACGCCCTCCTGCGTGGCGCGGCTCCGGACGATGACGAGTCCGTCGTGTTCCTGCGCGAAGTCGAGCGTGTCCGCTTTGGTAAATTCAAGGCTCCGGCCGTCGACTTTGACCACCAGACGCGGCGCGGACGTGAGGAGCGCTTTTTCCTGGCTGGTCATTTCCGAAGGCAGCAGCGTGCCGGTATAGCGATAGCGCTTTCCCCAGCAGTGGATGATGCCGTCCTTCACCTTCATGGGGGTCCAGGGCGGCGGGACATAGTCCATCTTCACCAGCGACTTGCCGAGCCAGCGGGAGCTGTCGTCCAGCGTGGCCTGCAATTCTTCGCGGCTCCATTTGCGCTGGTAGATATTGGCCTGAGGATCGTCGGCTTTCTCAGCGGCGACCGCCGGAAGGCCGCCCGGCATCCAGAGCAGGAGGGGGCTTAACAGGTGCGGGAGATGACGGCAATGGAAACGGAGGGAAAGCATGGTTTACGGCTTGGGCTTGAGCTTGGAGGCGGAAGGCTTCTTCCCGGAAGGGAGGCGGACGGAATGGCGGTAGAGGAGCCCGCTGGCATCGCGAAGCTCCAGTGTGGCCCATCCGCCTTCGCTTCCGGTGAGCGGCAGAGAGATCGGCGTAACGGCGGCGGCATCGGCGTTAGCGGAGAGGGGCCAGCGCTGCTCGGCAATGGGAAAGACTTCGCCCTCGGCGTAGAGCCGCAGCTGGGCCTCCGCGCCTTTATCCGGTGCATTCCGGAGAGCCAGCCCTATCTCCAGCGATCCATCGGCGATCTTCCAGGGGCCGGGGCGCACGGCCGGTCCGTTGCGCTCAAAGCGGAGCGTGCCGACTTCCTGTAGGGTGTCGTAGAGGCCCAGTTTGCCCGGGGCGATCCACGCGAGGTCGCCCGACCGGTTGGCGAGGTTCCACGACCAGAGCTCTCCAGGGGCAGGACGCTCGGGGAAGCCCGGTTCCCCGAAGGGAAGCGAAGCTTCGGCAATGAGTTGTCCGTTGCTCCGACTTACTTTCCACTCCCAGGGCAGCGAGAGATCCGCCTGACGGGTGGGCAGTACCTGCTGGGACTTGCGTTCGCCGGAGAGCGATCCGATGAATTGCACGAGCCGCCTCGGCTCCTCCCCGCTGACAAAAGGCGGGCCAAGCAGGAGATCAAAGGTTTGCGCAGGGGAGTGCTTCCGATCCGGCAGAACCACGGCGACGTAGAGCGCCTTGTCGTCATACCCCATGTAGGCTTCCGCTTCTCTGTTGGAGAGCCGGAACCCTTTGTAAGTCCCAAAACCGGTGAGCCGCGTCGCGCCCTGCCATTCCTCCTCGCTCCATTCGCCGTTCACCACGGGCGCGGAAGCGAGATAAGGGATCGTGAGGTGATCCGGCTCCAGATCGGGCTCGCTGCGCAACGCCGTAAGGTAGCGCTGCCGGACTTCCCGGGAGGAAAGCGGCTGGTAGAGCGGAGTGGCGCGCAGGGTGTCAAACGCCGTGCCGGGCGCACCCTCCAGCGAGATCGCCTCCAGCGGGCCGGGCGCGGCTTCCGCTTTCTTCAGGCTTCGAGCGGGGAACCCGTCGACGAAGAGGGCCATGCTCTCTTCGCCCACGTGCCAGGCGACATGATGCCAGCCTACGCTTTTCTGAAAAGGACGCTTGCGGTTGAGCGTCCTGCTCCAGCGGGCTTCGTCCCAACTGTAGAGCGGGTAGAGTTGAAGCACTCCTTCCGGACCGATGAGATGCAGTTCGCTAACATCGGCGGGCTTGACCACTTCATACACGGCTCCGCCCGCCTTAATGCGGGCCACCGGGACGCGGACCGGCTTCCACGCGTCCCACCCCACCGGCTTGAGCCAGAACTCGACGAGCACGGCCTTCGCTTCGGTAGCGTTGGGCTTCCAGCTGGAGCGTCCTTCCTTGATGAGAAGAGCGCCAGGGGAGTTGAGCCGTCCCCGCGTGGGCTGCGCCACGATCGGGCGCTCAAGATTCTCTCCGCCGGGGAGAGCGAGTTCTGCGAAGGCTACGGCGGAAAGCGCGAGCCATAGAGATAGGCAACGGAGCATGGGGAAAATGTCTGGTCAGGGGAGTTGTTCGGGATTCGGCTCCAACACCGGAGGAGCGCCATGATAGAGTTCGTGAAGCTGCGTAATCGCGAGGCGAAGCATCTCTTCTCCGCTGCCCGGCCGGGCAAAAGCGGAGCCGCCATGCCACGTTTCGTATCCTCCCAGCAGATAGCTGTAGTGGGTAGCGACATAACCCGAATAGCCGTTGGTCAATTCGAGAAAAGCAGTGACAGGGAAGGGGGAGGCGAATTTCAAATCAATCCCGAACTGGCAGAACATCTCTCCGGGAAACGTGCTGGCCGCCCAGTCGCCCACGCGCAGGGAGGCGATGACTTTGGACTGCGTCTCCCCGCCTTCCTCTGCGAGATTGAGGCGCGCTCTTGCATAGCCGCGCAATGCATAAGGGAGGCTTTCATCCTCGGCCTCGCGCCGGTAGCGGGGAAGATCTTCCTCCCTGATCTCGCGAAGCCGCAGAAGGTAGGAAGCTTCCACCGCTCCCAGCTTCACCTCGCGGCTCCAGCGGACTTTTCCAAGGAGCGCTTCGACTTCGGCTGCGAGCCATCCCGCGATCAGGCGGCTACGATCTCCGTGGACCATGTTTTCCGGATACCACGGGGTAGGGGTTCCGGCAGCGTTGAGATTATTGATATCGCCGCTCGCGCCGTGGGTCAGCATGGCGACCGTACGTGGAGAGCCAATGCGGCATTTGATCGCATCGGCAAATGCGCCAAAATAGTCTGCGGAGATTTTCCGGCCCGGCCCGTCGCCGATATAATGCAGCGAATAGTTGGCGATGACCGCGAGCAGCTCCCCCTCTTCCGCCGTGCGGATCAGCAGAACGGGGAGGTCCGGGTCCGTTGGCCCTGCGGGATGCGACGGAGGCTCCGGCGGACGCGGATTGGTGCGCACCGGTCCGCCTTCCAGATGCCAGCGCCGGTTGTACTGCGGGCGGCCTTCCCTCCCTCTGCCCCACGCGGCTTCTGCGGGGACCAGCGTCCCCGATGCCAGCGTGACACTTTCCACCACGCGCTCCAGCATCCACGCGAACCACGCTTCATTGCGGCTGGTGGAATAGCTGTTCCGCTTGCGGATCACCGGCCCGCGATGCGTGTGGGTACAGGAGATGCAGACGTTGGCGATCGGAATGTCCAGCAGAGAGGCAATGCGCTTGCGAAGCGGCTGGCAGGCGTCGTCCCCGAGGTAAATCAGGTCGAGCAGCACGAATACCAACCGGGTGGTAGCATTGGCGAGGACGACCGTGCGGACATGGAGCGGATCGTAGACCCCCTCGCTGACACGACGCACCATGCTCCCGGCCAGATCCACCGGCTCGGAGGGCGTGATATCCAGCTCGGCGACTCCGGCGAGCAGGCGGGTGGGATTTTGAGAGTTGGACATAGCTAGTCTTTTACCTGCCCGATGGCGACCTGTTGCCAATCGGCTTCTCCGGCGTGGAAACCGGTGATGCGGCAGACGTAGGTCGTCGTCAGCGCCTGATCCACGGCGGCCTGAAAGTAATGTTTGTTATCCCGCTTCCGGTTCCAGAGGAAGTGATAAAGGGGGCGCTTTCCCGCGTAGACTTCGTCGAACGCCAGCACCGCTCCGAGCTTCGCCTCTTCGGACCAGAGCGCAAGGGCGCGGATCTCCTTTTTGAGCGAGTTGGAGCCGTCGGCGGTGAATTGTCCCTCCTCCGTCGTTGCATCCGGCAGGAGGGCCAGCCAATGGCTCATCGCCTTGGTCCAGCAGTGCATGAAAACGTAGAGCGACTGGGCTCCGGTGAGGTCGCCCACCTTTTCAAACCGGGCGCGCTCTTCAACGCCTTCCGCCGAAACGGTGACTTCGGAATGGTAGCGGATCGGCCCCATCGTGGAGCGCTTGATCACCCGATAGCGGGGCGCGGCGGGAAACTGCGCTTCCGGAGCTACGGGGTAGCGCTTGCCGTCGATCTCCAGCTCAAAACTTTCGATGATTTCGCCGCCATGAACATTACCGATAAAGAGTGGATCTGCCCGGGTGGGATCGGGCATCCTCAGGACAGCCTGATTGCCGCCGGTGGAAGTCAGCAGTTCGGTGCCTTCCCATGAGAGGGTGCGGATGGTCCATGCCTTCGCCTCGGAGAACTCGACCTGATAGGCTCCGGCGGCGACTTTCAGCAGGCCGTCCCGAAGCTCCGGAGGAGTGGGCGATTGCGCCTTTCCGATGACCGGGATCAGCATGGGCAGTAAAAGAAGGAGAGTGATTCTCATGGATGGAAGGAGACCGGTGTCGCGTCGGGGCTAAACCCGGAGAGAATGCCGAACTGGACGAGATCCTCTCCGGCGAGCGACTTGACGTGTCCGTCGCAGAACCAGACGTTGGCCCGACCGGAATGCCGCAGATGCACGCCGCCCCCGCCATTGGCGATGGGATTGACACTGATGCGATGCCACTGCTTTCCGGCGCGGGAAGCTACGGACGCATCCTTCGGTTGCACGCTGTCGGCGTAGAGCGGATACTTGGATGGCTCCGCCATGCGACGGAAATGAATATAGGTTTTGACCAGCTCGCCCTTCATGTTGCTGTTGGTGAAAGCTTCGGGGCTTTCCGTGGGCGGGCTGTAGATCCGCATGCCGTAAGATTCGTGCTTTGACGGATTCTTGCCGAGTAGAGCGGGGCACGAAGCGATCCGTTCGTCCTTGATGTAGCCGGTGGCCACCAGCTCGGTGCGCCACCAGCGTTCATAACTGATCGCCTTGTCGTAATAGTAGTAGAGCATCTTTCCCTCCCGCTCCGCCGCGTAGGCCAGCGTGGCGACGCCGACCTGCCGAAGGTTACCGGTACAACGCACCGCGAGGCTCCTCTGCCGCATCGCACCCACGGCGGGAATCAGGATGGCGGAAAGCACGGCGATCAGCCCGATGACGATCATCAGCTCCATCAGCGTCACGCCGAGTCGCCGACTGTCTTGCCTCAGATAGGGGCGCGGATTTGGGGTGGGGGGGAGCATACAACAGGAGAGTAGCCCTTCGCGGGGGGGAGGTCAAAAGGAAAATTGTGTAAAGTTAATTTTTATAACATTTCTGAATTGACCGTCTGCTG